>JBBSAF010000394.1:0-2512 GCA_038252525.1 Tepidisphaerales bacterium | reverse complement strand
GTCTCATGATGTTTCACGCCTTCGGCCACGCCGTGGATCGACCACGCACCCCCGCCGAATCCCTCGTGGCCGCCCGGCTGGACAACGAATTGCATGCCCGCCACGAGCCGTCCCTCGCCACCGCGCCGGTCCCCCGTCCCCGGGCCGGACGGATGATGCTGAGGCCCTCGACGGCGCCCGGCCCCTCCGACACCTCGTTGTTCCCAAGCTCGCCGCTGGCCTTCCAACGTCCCCCCGCCCGCCCGGTGGTGCAGCCCGGCTCGGTCCATCAGCCCGATGATTGAGCCGATCGATCCGATTGATCCCGCATCGCCCCGAGACCCGCACCCGGAGTGCCCGATGTCCATGACCCGATATGTCCGATTCGTGGCCGCCTTGCTGCTCGCCCTCGCGCCGGCGATCGCCGTGGCCGGCCCCGGCGCCCACGCCGCCACCCAGCCCGCCACCCAGCCCGCGACCGCCGTGGCCGGGGTCGGGGTGATCGATTCCCTCGAGTTCATGCGATTCATCGCCGCGCCCGACGGCGGCGCGCTGGAGACCGCGGAGGTGACTTTCACCAACAACGCCGGCGTGTCGGTCCATCTCATCAGCGCCGTCCACATCGCCGACGCCGCGTATTACCGATCGCTCAACGCCGAGTTCCAGCGCCATCCCGTCGTGCTTTATGAAATGGTCAAGCCCAAAGGCAGCCCCCCGCCGGCGCCCGGCCAATCCGGCGACAGCGCCGTCGGCGCCTTCCAACGGTTCCTCAAGGACACCCTCGGGCTGGCGTATCAACTCGACATCATCGACTACCGCGCCGGCAACTTCTTCCACGCCGACCTCGACACCGAAACCTTCGAGCGCCTGCAAAAACAGCGCGGCGAGTCCTTCGCCTCGATCATGCTCCGACAACTCCTCGACGCCTTGGCCAACCCCGCCGGCCTGGACGACAACGAGCAGAACCTCACGGACCTTCTGACCCGTCCCGACGCCCAGACGCAGCTCAAATTATTGTTGGCCAAGCAACTCGGCGACATGGAGCGCGTCGCCGCCGGATTGAGCGGCCCGGACGGCTCGGTCATCCTCACCGAGCGCAACAAGGCCGCCGTCGCCATCCTCAAAACCCAACTCGCCGCCGGCAAGACCGACATCGCCATCTTCTACGGCGCGGCCCATATGCCCGATCTGTCCGAGCGCCTGCGCGACATGGGTTTCCATCCCACGACCACCACCTGGCGCCCCGCCTGGACGCTGAGAATCGATCCCAACCGCCCCTCGATCGTCGAACAAATCATGAACCCGTGATCCGGCCGCCGTGTTCGCCTGGGCGGGGTTGTCGCCGTCCACACTTTTTCGTCGCGGGGCCGCCTCGGCCTCGTTCAGGGGGGCATCACCGGGCGAAAGCGGGTGCGAAGGTTGTGAAAACCGCGCTTCGCGCGCCCAACTCGCTTGCATTCGATCCACCATGCCGCAAAAGGTGGGGCCGAGGCGGCCCCGCGACAACAAATTCGGCGTAAGCCGTCACTCGTTTCCGTAGTCCAATCGTTCCGTTGACAGCATTGGGCGAGAGCGCCCGGGCGACATGAAAATGCGCCGTCCGCCCCCGCATCCCCGCGGCGTTTCCGTCACGCCATCGGTATCGACGCCAACCGATAGCTTGCGAAATGCCGATGCCCCGGCTCCGGCGGCGCCGACAGCAGGTCCAGCGAATCCACCCGTCGTCCCAGATCCGTCTTGTCCAGATCCCCCACCATCTTCCCCGGCAGGATCCAGAACGCATGGGTCGTCGGGGCGCCGGCCACATAACCGACGACCCATGCCCCCGGCCCGACCGCCAGGCTTCCCATGGGGATGGATCCTCCCTCGACCCGCAGCCGCTCGTACCCCGCCGGCCCGAACAGCCGTCGGGCCTTGCCCCCGCAACCGGGGCGCTCGAACACATCGACGTAACACGACTGAACAGTGCCGGTGACGGCCATGATGGCCTCCCTGTCTGCCAGACCGCGAAATGTTTGCGGATCGGAACGGAACCAACCGGGTCCGATCGCTCGTTCCATCCTACGCGAATCCCCTATCGGGATGTGTAAAGATTTTTTCCTTTCCGCGATTTATCCTTACCCCTTCACGCATCGGCAAGCCTCGTCGCCGTCAATGAGGGAAAACCCCCATCCCCACCCCCGATTTCATCGGGCGCCCCATCGGGCCTCGGCGTCCCCGTGGCGGGCCGGGGGGCGATTTGGCCCCAACCCCGATTTCACCTCCATGCCCAATCGTATTACACTCCGACTTTCAGGAGATTGAACCCATGAACCGCGTTTGCGTCATCGACTTGCCCGCCCTGTCCCATCCGCTGCTCAATCATGTCCCGCCGGCCTCGGCCTTGGGGCGATGGCTCGCCGCCCGCACCCCCGCGGCGCTGACGCCCTGCTTCCCCGCCGTCACCTGCTCGATGCAGGCGACGCTCACCACCGGCGTCACCCCCGCCCGCCACGGCATCATCGCCAACGGCCTGGCCACCTTTCGCGACACC
>JBBSAF010000393.1:0-2514 GCA_038252525.1 Tepidisphaerales bacterium | reverse complement strand
GGGAGGCGGGAGGCGGAGGATACGGCGGGAGGAAGCAGAGGGAGGCAGGCGGATCAAGGTAGGCGGTAGGCGGAGGATCTGGGGGGAGGAAGATGGTCGCACGGTGGATGGACGACCCGATTGTGCGGGACATTTTCCGCCTAACGCCTCCTCTCCTTCCGCCTACTTTCCGTCCGCCCACTGCCAACTGTCAATTGCCAACTGCCAACTACCTCCCATGCCACAACACCCCCGCGGGGACGATTTCGAGGGCGGATTGGCCGGGCTTGATCCAGGACAGGTGGATGCGGGCGAGGCCGCCGTGGTCGAGGAACTCCAGGCGGAGGGGGAGGTATCCGGCGGGGAGATTGACGGCGACTTTCAGGCCGGAGCGTTTGCGCGAGAGGTCGGGTTCATCCAGAAGCACTTGGTCGGCGAGGGTCAGTTTCACGCCACTGTTGGCGGTGACGACGAAGGTATGGAGGCCGGGTTCGGAGACGCGGAGCAGCCCGGTCCAGCGGATGGAGAACTCGTCGCGCGGGGCGGCGTCGGCGGGGGCGGCGTCGCCGAAGTTGAAATCGATCGTCGGGTCGATCCGACGGGCGACGGGGGTGGTGAACGTCGCATCGGCGAAGATTTCGGCCGACAATCCCGGCGCCAGGCGCAGTCGGGCCGCCTCGTCGGCGTCGAGCATCGCCAGTCGTTGGTCGACCAGCGCCGCCGACAGGCCGGCGAGGGGGGTGCGGGCCTTGCGGTACCACATCGCGGCGCGGTCGCGGAGATGTCGCGTCGCCACCCGGCCGGCGCCATCGGACAGATCCCACCAACCGTTGCCGGCGAGCACCTGTTCGGCCGGCGTCGTCGGCGCCGCTTGGTCGGCGAGGGCGGCGGATCGAAGCCGCGCGTCGTTGCCTCGGCAGAGCATCGCCACGCCATGGTCGAAGTCGCCTTGGATGAGGCAGGCGAACCGTCCGGCGGCGGCGTTGGCCGGGGCGTCGTCGGGGGACAATTGCAACGTCGCCAGCGCAAGCTGGTGGGCGTCGAACGCCAGTTGGGCCAGGCGGATCTCCTCTCGCCAGGCGGTGGCCGCCGAGATGACCTCCATGAGTTTGCCGCGGTGGCCCAGGGTTTCGGCCAGCGCCGCCAGGCGGTTGGCGACGGGGTAATCGGCGGTTTCGATGGCCGACTCGGCGGCGTCGAGACAGGCCGACGCGGCGGGGGCGATGTCGGCGCCGAGGGCGATGGCGGCGACTTTGGCGAGCCACTCGGTCCGCATGGCCATCGCGTCCAGGTCGTAGAGTCGGCCGAGGAGGTCGGCGGCCCGCATCACCCCCGCGGCGTCGGCGGTATCGGCGGCGAGTTGACCGCCCCGGCAGAGCATGACGTAGCGCGCCACCGGGAGGTCGGTGGTCCGGTTCGCCTGATCGAGCAGGGTTGCGGCCAAGGCGCGGCGTTGAGGGGCATCGGTCGGGGCCGGACCGTGGACCTTGTCGATGAGAACGCCCGCGGCGGATCGGTCGGCTTCGGACGGGACCGCGATTCGGGTCGATGGGGATTCAATGCGGACGGTCACGACGGCCGGCGTCGGCGCGGTCGGACGACTCGACGGCTTGGCGGCGGCCGGCGCCATCGTCGCCCACGCCATCCAACCCAATGCCAATGTCCACGGCACCCGACCAACCACGGACGCCTCCCTTGCCCAAAGTTCGCCCACAGTCTCGCAGAAAAGCGCGCAGAAAGCTAGACGCTTCACGATCCGATTCATCCGACGCTCGTCGGCATCATAAAGTCGGTGCGGGCTCACAGAAAGGTGGACGCTTGACGATCCGATTCACCCCTCGATCAAATCCGGGCCGCCGGGCGGTCCATCGTCTGACAGTTCCCCGGACAGTCGCATCTCGACGACGTTGAGCAGCGCCTCGGGATCGACCGGCTTGAGGAACAGCGTTGGCAACTGCCGCTCGCGCAGGCCGTGCATCTTATGCTGGATCTCGTCGGGCGGCATTCCCGACAGCACGATGACCGGCAGCGAGCGGCGATGTTCCTGGACGTAACTGAGGACATCGAATCCGTCGGCGCCGGGCATGTGCAAATCCAGCAGCATCAGATCGACCTGGCGGTTCTTGAGATGTTCCATGGCCGAATCCCCGTCGGCGGCCTCATCGACCTCGAAGCCGGCGTGGCGGAGGAAGTGTCCCAAGGCCAGCCGCTCGATCGGCGAGTCGTCGCACAAGAGCAGGCGATAGGCGGCGCGGTCTGGGGAATCGAGTGAATCCATCGAACGCCATTATCCGGTCCGCCCCGCTTTTAGCACAGGGGGAAAATATCAAATGGTTGCCAAAAAAGGATCCGCCCCGACACGCCCCGAATAAATGTACCTGTCCCCTTCATTTAAAGGGGACAGGTATGCTCTGTCTCGACCCTTCATGGGAGGACCATGACGTTGTGCGTCAGGGCCCGCAGGCGCATGTCGCGCTTGCGACTGTGCGCGGTCCGGCCGGCCAGGGCGGCGCCTTGGTTCCGCTTCATCACGCT
>JBBSAF010000392.1:0-2524 GCA_038252525.1 Tepidisphaerales bacterium | reverse complement strand
CGACGACGAGACCGGCGCCACCACTGGCGCCGCGCCCCCCGCCGAATCGCCGGCGCCCACTAACCGCGCCACGCCACGCCACGATGACGAGACCGGCGCCACCAAGGGCGCCGCGCCCCCCGCCGAATCGACCCCGCCCACCAATGGCGCCGTTCCGCGCCACGATGGGGGAACCGGCGCCATCGGCGACGCCGCGCCCAACGCCGAATCGCCGGCGCGACCTGTCGAATCGACCCCCGTCCACCCCGCCACGCCGCCGTCGACCGCGCCGACCATCGCGCCGTCGGACTCCCCGCCGAAGCCCTGAGCGGCGCCGCGGGCGTTTCCCATCGCGCCGCAGTCGCTACACTGCCCGGCGGTGCCGCCATGGACGAAACCCTCCGGCGATTCGCCGCCCGGCTCATCTCGATCAACCTCCTGCTGCTGGTGACGCTGGTCGCCGGGGTGTGGCTGACGCTCGACCCGCGGGTCGCCGGCGGCCGGCCGATCTTCGGATTGGTCGGGGTCATCATCGCCGTCGCCGCCGTGCTGATCGCCTCGACGGTCCATGTGATCCGCACGCGGCTGCGGCTGGAGCGGGCGCGGCACGACCTGCTGACGCGCGAACTGATCCTCGCCCGGCAAATCCAGCTCAAATGGCTGCCCCCCGAGGGCGAGCAGGTCCGCGCCGCGGTGTCGGTGGCGGCCATCAACCGACCGGCCAGCCACATCAGCGGCGACTTTTACAACTGGTTCGAGCTGCCCGACGGACGGGTTGCGGTGCTCATCGGCGATGTGACCGGGCACGGCATGTCGGCGGCGTTCCTCATGGCCACGACGCAGCTCCTGGTCCGCACCACGCTGCTTCGGTTGGGCGACGCGGGGGCGTGTTTGGGCGAGGTCAACACCCAATTGTGCAGCCAGGCGTTTTACGGGCAGTTCGTGACGCTATTGATCTGCGTCCTGGACCTCGGCGCCCGCTCGGTCGAGGTCGCCACCGCCGGGCACATGCCCCCGATCCTGGTGCGCGACGGCGTGGCGACGCCGCTGACAATCGAGCCGCAACTGATGCTGGGCATCGAACCCGGGTTGACGTTCGCCGCGAAGACGCTGCCGTTGCCGGCCGATGCCGGGTTGGTGCTCTACACCGACGGCGTACCGGATGCCAAAAGTCCCGACGGCAAGCGCTTCGGCGACGAGGCGCTGTTGCGATGCCTGTCGATTTCCGACACCAGCGCCACGGGATTGCTGCGGGCCGTCACCGACGGCATCACGGCGTTCCAGGGCGCCCGGCGGCTGCCCGACGATTTGACGGTGGTGGCGGTCCACACCCGCGCCGGCGCCGGCGCCGACCCGGTGGCGTCCGATGGCGGGGTCGTGCAGGGAATGGTGGCGATCGTCCCGGCGAATCCGCCGATGGGCGCCGGCGGATCGTCACCGATGACCTCCGCCAATTTTTGACGGCGCCGTCCCCGCCGGCTTTCGCCCGATCGGGGAGCTTGTTTATCGGGGGCCGCCTTACAGGGGGTGGGCCGGTCCATGCCGCCGACGGCACCGCCTTGAATTGCAAAGGCGGGGGCGAGGCGCTTCGTTGTTATACAACTCTATTGGGCCCCATCGGTCGCCGCATCCCATTTTCATGTCGCGTGGGCGCCTCGCCCGCGTTCGACGGCACGACCGGCACGGATGGGGTTTGGAAGTTGTGAAAACCCCCGGTGAGCGCCGTCCTCATCGGCTGGATCTGGAAAGGCGGGGGCGAGGCGCCCCCGCGACAAAAGCGTCTCGACCGACCGCTGGTGCGCCACGGTCGCCGCTCGTTGCCAAACTCCGTCGCACCCATGGGCCGCGAGCCTCGGCATCCGCGAGTCGCCTCCGTGTTTGACCGGTTGGGCGGCGAAACTTACCATTCCCATAGGATTTGCAGGGAGTTGGATGCGCCTCAGCAAGCGAACCGAATATGGACTGGGGGCGACGATGCAGCTCGCGCGGCTCTGGCCCCGCGACTACGTGCAATCCAAGGATCTGGCCAAGCTCGAGCAACTGCCCACCAAGTTCCTGGAATCCATTTTATTGACGCTTCGCCGCGGCGGATTCCTCGAGAGCAAGGTCGGCTCCGGCGGCGGGTATCGGTTGGCCCGCGACCCGCGCGAGATCCGCGTCGGGGAGATCATCCGCCGGCTTGAGGGGCGGTTGACGCTCAAGGAGACGATACCGCCGAGCGACCTGTCGCCCGGCAAGCTGGCCGTCCGGCTCATCAACCGCAAGCTCACCGACGCCACCGACCAGGTGTTCGACGAGATGACCCTCGAGAACCTGATGGAGCACGTCAACCGCGCCGCCCATTCACAGCAGGTCATGTACTACATCTGACCGGCAACGGCTTTCACGTGTTTCTTGTCGCGGCGCGCCTCGCCCTCGTTGTTATGCACAAGTCCGCCGCCGCCGGCCGCAGTCCCCGCGTCGCGTGGCCGCCTCGGCCTCGTCCGGGGGGGACCAACGGGCGAAGATGGGTTTGGAGGTCGTGAAAACCGCCGTTGAGCGCCGT
>JBBSAF010000391.1:0-2524 GCA_038252525.1 Tepidisphaerales bacterium | reverse complement strand
GCCTCGCCCCCGCCTTTCCAATTCAAGCCGATGAGGACGGCGCTCAATGGCGGTTTTCACAACCTCCAAGCCCATCTTTGCCCGGTGGCCCCCACCAGACGGAGCCCAAGCGGCTCCGCGACGCGGGGACGACCGGCGGCGGCGACGGACTTGTGTGTAACACAAAGGTTTAACTGCCCCCGTGCATCCACCTCTCCACCGTCCGTCGGATCGCCGACCGCCGGTCCGGGCGCAACCGTCCCGACCCCAGCGCCTGCTTCGTCGCCGTCCACCAATCCATCACGCCCGGCTGCCGCGCCGCCAGTTCCCCCATCGTCCGGTCGATCGCCCGCAACCGCCCTTGGACATCCTCGATCCGACGGTTCACCATCGCCACCTGCCTGTCCTCGCCCCGCGATTTCCGCTTCATCCACATCCCCGCCCACGCCAGCGCCATCCCCGCGACCGCCCCCACCGCGACGTTGACGAACCCCGTCCCTCCCCCGGCCAATCCCGGCCGCCTCACATACGCCCGTCGCGCCACCGCATACACCGGCTCGGCCACTCCCGGCAAGGTCGGCGACTCCCCCATCACCCCGCGCGGACGCTTTTTTTGTTCCGCCGCGCTCTTCACCTCGTCGGCGCTGGCCATCCCCTGGTGTGCCCGTTCATCCGCAGTCACCGGCACCGCGTAATCATCGGGCCGGATGCTCCGCCCGTACCGCCGCGCATACACCTGCGTGAACTCGGCCCCGAAAAACAGGATCAACGACGAGTAATAGACCCATATCAGCAGCACCACCAGCGATCCCGCCCCGCCGTACACGCTCGTCACCGAGCTTTGTCCGAGGTACAGCCCGATCAGGAACTTGCCCGCCGCGAACAGCACCGCCGTCACCCCCGCCCCGATCCATACATCACCCCACGCGATGTCCACATCCGGCAGGTACTTGAAGATCATGGCGAACAGCGCCGTGGCGATGGGGATGAAGATCACGAAGTTGACGATCCCCCAGAACGCCCCCTCGCCGCCGACAAAATTGACCATCGCCGACAGCACCGTGCTGACCACCAGCGACACCAACAGCAAAAACCCGATCCCCAGCACCATCCCGAACGAAAACAGCCGCGCCCGCACCATCGCCCCCCACCCCGAGGTCGGATCGACCTTCACCTCCCAGATCGTGTTGAGCGAATCCTGCAGCGATGCGAAAACGTTCGTCGAACCGTAAATCAGCAGCGCGATGCCGATGATCGTCGCCCACACCCCCCCGCCGGTCTCCGAGGCGCTCTTCACCATCCCCTGCACCGCCGTCGCCGTCGAGTCCCCCATGAAACCCTTCAGCTGCACATAGACCTGCTTTTGGGCCGCGTCGGCGCTCCAAATCAGCCCCGCGACGAAGATCGCGATCACCAACAGCGGCGCGATGGCGAAGATGGTGTAATACGCCAACGCCGCCGCCAACCGCGACACGTTGTCCTCCATCCACTCCGACGCCGTCTGCTTGACCAATCCCCAAATGTCCGCGAATCCCATGGCGATGCTCCCTGAACGTGCCCCGACACGCCCCGTTCCCGCAAACGCCATACCGAACCCGACCGAACCCCGCGCCCCGCTCCCCTCAATGCCCCTCCACCGGCTCGCCCAGAATCCGCTTCATCTCCGCCAGTTTCGACTCCCGCTTCTCCGCCGAATCCGCCTCCAAATTGAGCCGCAGCATCGGCTCGGTGTTGCTCTTGCGAACATTGAACCACCAATCCCCCAGGTCGATCGTGATCCCGTCCAAATAATCCACCGCGCCCGCCTTGTACGTCTCGGCCAACTCCCGGATCTTCCCCTCCTTGTCCTCCACCTGGAAATTGATCTCCCCCGACGGGAAATACTTCATCAGCGGCGCCACGATTCCGCTCAACGGCCGATGATCCGACGAGATGATCGTCAACGCCACCGCGAACGCGATCGCCGCGGAATCGGCGTGAAAATTGTCCCTGAAATAAATGTGCCCCGACACCTCCCCCCCGAACACCGCCTGCGTCTCGGCCATCGTCTTCTTGATGAACGCATGGCCCACCCGATCGCGCCGCGGCACGCCCCCCGCGGCCTTGATCGCATCCGGCACCGCGTGGCTCGACCGCAGGTCATACACCACCGTCGCCCCTCTGTTCGCGGGCATCGCCAAAAAATGCTTGGCCAACAGCGCCGTCATGATGTCCGACCCGATCGGCCGCCCCGTCTCATCCACGAACAGGCACCGGTCGGCGTCCCCGTCGAAACAGACCCCGAAGTCCGGCCTTTCCTCCCGCACCTTGTCCCGCAACATCGCCAGATTCGCCTCGACCAGCGGATTGGGATCGTGCACGAACGAACCGGTCACCTCGAACAGCAAGGGCGAGATCGTCAACCCCTCCACCCCGCCGAACACCTTGGGAATCATGATCCCCGCCATCCCGTTGCCGGCGTCCACCGCGATCCGCAGCGGACGCTTGAGGTCCAAAAACCCCAGCACGTGCTTGCGATACGCCTCCCACAGATCGCGCTCCTCAT
>JBBSAF010000390.1:0-2535 GCA_038252525.1 Tepidisphaerales bacterium | reverse complement strand
CCAAACCCCGCAGCAGCAGGCTGACGTCCAGCACGAACCCCATCGTGTTGGCCACTACGAACAGCGCCGCCCCCCCCCGCCGCACAACCCCGCCCGCCGATGCGCTTGCCCCCCCCGAATTGATACCACGTCGCGAACGCCACCCCCTTTAGCAATGTCGGGCTTTGCAACCACACCATGTTGAGAAAATAGATCGGATCCCCCGCCTTATGGTCCTGGAACGGGTCCAGCGGCGCCGGCGGCGTCCCAAAGGCGTTGGCGACCGCCAAACCAACCGCCAAAATAACCACCATCCGCCAAGCGTCGGGATGGCGCATCAGCCAACGCGACAGCAAAAACACGAAAAAACTGGCGATGAGGATGTACGGCAGGAACCACAGGTGATACGACCCGCCGTTCCACAGCACCGACGCATTGAAAATCACGCTCCGCTGATGATGCAGGAACCGCACCTCGGCCCATTCCATCGCCAAATAAATCGCGCTCCACCCCAAAAACGGCCAATACAGCCGCGTCGTCCGCGAATGGACGTAGGTCCAAAACGACCGCTCCGGCCGTCGCACCGGAGCCCCCATGGCGAAAAACACTCCGCTGATGGCGAAAAACGGCGTTCCAAACCGCGCCAGCATCGACGGATCGTGGCCCCACAACGAGCCAAGCTTGTAGCAGACATGAACCCAAATCACCGCGAAACTGGCCACCACGCGGAAACTGTCGAACACCACCAAGCGCGAAGCGCCGGCCGATTTCGTCAGCGGCAATACCGACTCGGCCCGCGCGAGCGGCGGAACCACGACCGTCACCGGCGGGGCAACCGTCGATGGAGATGGGGGGGTGGCAACTTGGCTCATACGCGAATCGACAAAAAAACAACCGATCACGAACGAACGCGACCCCCTAGTTTACCCGCTTTTTTCCCGCCGTGTCGCGACCGTACGCCCGCGCGGCATGGGAGGCGACCCATGAATCGATCTTAAATATATACAGATTAAAGACTTACGCCTGTTGATTTATGCCTGTTGATACCCCGTGCAGTTCCACCGCGGCCAGCCTCAATGAAGCCCCGGTCCGGACGCGGCGTGCCCGCTGGCTGGCACGACAGGTCGCACCCCGACGGATCGCACCCGACCGGTCGCACGACGGGTCGCACAGGCCCGGTCGCACCCCACCGGATCGCACCCCGCCGGATCGCACCCCGACGGGTCGCTCGACATGTCGCCGACCTTTCGGCCCATCCCGCCACGACGTATCATCCCCTCCCCATGGCGCTTGCCCATAAAATCCGCTCCGCCGACGCGGTCGTCGGGGTCATCGGACTCGGCTACGTCGGCTTGCCCCTGCTCGCGGCGTTCCACGGGGCCGGGCTGACCACGATCGGGTTCGACATCGACCCCGGCAAGATTTCGATGTTGCGCGACGGCGCCAACTATCTCAAACACCTCGGCCCCACCCTCGTGTCGGACATGATCTCGGCCGGACGCTTCGAGGCCACCGACGACTTCTCCCGCCTCGGCGAACCCGACGCCATCATCAGTTGCGTGCCCACGCCGCTGGGCATCCACCATGAACCCGACCTGTCCTTCGTCGAAAAATCCGCCGATGACATCGCCAAGACCCTTCGTCCGGGGCAACTGGTCGTGCTGGAATCCAGCACCCATCCCGGCACCACCCGCAACATCGTCTTGCCGAGGCTGGCCAAGGGGGGATTGCGGTGCGGCCGCGACTTTTTCCTGGCCTATTCCCCCGAACGCGAGGACCCCGGACGCAAGGACCACTCAACCCAAACCATCCCCAAGCTCGTCGGCGGAATCGACCCGGCGAGCACCGAATTGGCCACCGCGCTCTACCGCCGCGCGATCGCGACGGTGATCGCCGTCTCCAGCGCCGAGGTCGCCGAGGCCGCCAAACTGCTCGAGAACATCTACCGCGCCGTCAACATCGCCCTGGTCAACGAAATGAAAATGGTGCTCGGCGCGATGGACATCGACATCTGGGAGGTCATCGCGGCGGCGGCCACCAAACCCTTCGGCTTCCAGGCGTTCTTCCCCGGTCCCGGCCTCGGCGGGCACTGCATCCCCATCGACCCCTTCTATCTCACCTGGCGGGCACGCGAGGTCGGGCAGGACACGCGTTTCATCGAATTGGCCGGTGAGATCAACCACCGGATGCCGCAGTACGTCGTGGACCGGACGGTCGCGGCCCTCAACGACGAATCCAAGGCGGCGAGGGGATCGCAAATCCTCATCCTCGGTTTGGCCTACAAGCCCGATGTGGACGACGTGCGCGAAAGCCCGAGCTTCGAGCTGATCGAACGGCTCGAGAAGCTGGGCGCGCACGTGGATTACAACGACCCGCTCGTCCCGCAGACGCACTATATGCGGCGGTGGGGGAACATCGGCAAGAAGAGCGTCCCGCTGCCGCGGGTGATGGGCCACGAAGCCACCGGCAAGATCGCCGAGGTGGGGGCTGACGTCAAGCATTTCAAACCGGGGCAGCGCGTCATGGCCGACTTCATCGTCAAGTGTGGCGCATGTG
>JBBSAF010000389.1:0-2566 GCA_038252525.1 Tepidisphaerales bacterium | reverse complement strand
TCACTTCGAAGTGCCGCGGCGCGCACGGCCTCACACGCCTACCACCATCAACTTGCCTCGCCGCAGCGCCATTTCGGCGCCGACGGCGTCCCCATCGGCCATTGATTCACCATGCGCCCGACCGTCGGCGGGGGGGCGCCGGCGCGACATTTCCCCTCACCCCTGTGCTTGGCCGGTGTCTAATTCCCGACAAGGAATCAACATGGCCAAATACACAACATTTTTGCTCTTTTTAGCGTTCCTGCCCGCATTCGCCCACGCCGATCCGTCGGATTGGGCGGCGTATCGACTGCAACAGGCCGAGGCCGACCTGCGGGCGGCGGACGCGGCGGTTCAGGCCAATGCCGACGCCTTGCGCGACGCCCAAGCCCAGGCGGCCGACCTGTCGGCCCGGATTCCGCAAACCCAACAGGATCTCCGCGCCCTGCAAACCCAAATCGAATTGACCCGTCGGAATGTGGAACAAGCGTCGGCGGACCTGGCGGCGACCCAAGCCGCCCGGGACGCCGCGCGACAGGCCTTGGACGCCCAATCCCGGCGGCTGGCGTCGGCCCAGTCCGCCGCCCAGACCGCCCGCGACGCCGAAATTGCCCGGTTCGAGTCCGGCGCCGACATGCTCGCCGCCCGCAACGCCGTCGCCGAAGCCCATCGGCGGTTGGACGCCAAGGTCGCCGACGCCGATCGCCTGTGGCTTTCGTCGGATGAATACCGCCATTACGCCGGCGCCGTGGCCGACGCCAACGCCCGCGTCATGGCGGAGCGCGACGATCCGGGCATGTACCGTCCGAACCTGCGCGACGCCCAACGGCGTTTGCAATTGGCGCAAAATGACATGGAATCGGCCCGTCAACGCTTCCTCGGAAATGATCCGCAAGTGCAGGCGGCACAGCGGCTTGTGAACGACGGCCAGCGCGCCATGGATCGGCTCGCCCAGGATTTCAGACGTTCGCTCGATTCGCTCCCATCAGTGCTCGATGCCGCCACCCAACTGGCCGCCCAACAGCGCTTGGCCGACGATCTTTCGACGGCGGAGGGTCGATTGGATCGCATCCAAAAAGCGCAAGCCGAGCAATCCCAATGGTTTGCCAACGCCGACGCCCAGGTCCGACAGCTGCAAGCCGACTTGGCCGACCAGCAAAATCGTGTTCAGCAATCGGAATCGGCGGCGTACGCCTACCAGACGCAGTTGGCCGGTGCCTTGGCCGCCCGCGAGCAGGCGCGGTTCGCCCGGGATTTGGCATATGAGGACTATCGTCGCACGGAATGGATCGCGCGCCCCGACTACGACCCGGACATCACGTTCGGAGGCGGCTGGGGTGTCGGCGGTGGCCGGGACCATGGGGATGGCGACCGGTTCGACGGGGATCGGCGGGGCGATGGCCGTCACGGCGACTGGCAACCGGCGCCCCATCGCCGTGACGGCGCCCCCGACTGGCGGACTCGTGGTGACGACGGGCGCGACCGGCGCATGACCCCGCCGCGCGAGGGCCGACGGGCGCCCGAGCGCCCGGTGCCGCCCCAACGTCCCCAGCCGGATCGCAAACATCGCTGAGTCGGAGGCTTGGGACGATTGGACCGTCCCGCGCCGGCGAACGCCATTTCCACGGTCCCACCTCCAAGTCCGGCTTGGCAGGCTGGCCCGGGCGTGCCCCCCGGCCGGATGCAACCGCATCGACACGGGGTGCATGACACGGGGTAGCAAGTTACATGACAGGGTTTACAGCACTTGCGGGGGGGCTTATAGTCGCGGCGCGCTCGGCGGATGTCGCTTGGCCGGGGGCACGGGGGGCAAGGGAACCGTCATGATGGAAGGCAATTCGCCGATCAATCCCAACCACGATACGTTCGTGTCGGAATCGACCGTGCTGGTCGTGGATGACAACGCCCAGAATGTCGAGCTGTTGCAGGCGTACCTCGAATCGCTGCCGGTGCGGGTGGAGACGGCAGTGGACGGGGTGGACGCCTTGGAGAAGGTGGCCCGGCGGGCGCCGGATCTCATCTTGTTGGACATCATGATGCCGCGGATGAGCGGGTTTCAGGTCTGCCGGAAGCTCAAGGGCGATCCAAAGACCAAGGACATCCAGATCCTGATGGTGACGGCGCTGAATGAACTGGGGGACATCGAACAGGCGACCGAGTGCGGGACGGATGACTTCGTGAGCAAACCGGTGAACAAGTTCGAGTTGTTGACGCGGGTGAAGTCGCTGCTGCGGGTACGGCATCTCAAGAGCGAGCTCGAGCGGGCGCTGTCGTATCTCAATGAGATCGAGCAGGATGAGGAGACGATCGGGTAGGGAGGGGGGTTGCGGGTTGCGGGTTGCGGGTTGTGAGTTGTGAGTTGTAGGTTGTAAGAGCGGAGGGGCGTTGGCTTTTTCTTATCTGCCTACTGCCTACTGCCTACTGCCTACTGTTGCGGGTTGTACGTTGTAAGTTGTAGGTTGTAAGAGCGGAGGGGCGTTGGCTTTTTCTTATCTGCCTACTGCCTACTGCCAACTGCCTACTGTTGCGGGTTGTACGTTGTAAGTTGTAGGTTGTAAGAGCGGAGGGGCGTTGGCTTTTTCTTATC
>JBBSAF010000388.1:0-2577 GCA_038252525.1 Tepidisphaerales bacterium | reverse complement strand
GGGCGACGAACGGGGATGTCGGGGCCGCGAGGGAACTTTTCGACCGACTGTTTGGGCGGCCCAAGGTCCAGCCGGAGCCCCCACCGTCGGACGCCGAGCGGCCATCGGCGCGCATGTGGGCCGCCATCGCCGCCGACCCGACTTTGATCGAGGCGTTCGGGCGAATCGCGCTTCGGGCCATCGCAGTCGAATCAAAAAATCCGTCGATTTTATAACAGCAAAAACTCCCTGTGAATGATACACTCGCGCCAGAAGGCGCGAGGGGGACAACGAGAAAGGCGAGCGAAAAATGGCAACCATCGGAACCGAATCGAACGGACATCGACGCATCCTCTTCGTGGCCGGCGATGGGCGCCGCAAGACGATCCGCCTGGGCAAGGCGAGCCAGCGGGACGCTGAAGGCGTCATGCGCCACGTTGAACACTTGGCCGCATCGGTGGCGAGCGGCCAACCCCTCAACCCCGAAACATCGCGGTGGCTGGAACAAATATCCGACACCCTCCACCATCGTGTCGCCGCCGTGGGGCTGGTTGAATCCCGGTCCCAACCCATCCGCCAAACCTTGGCCGCGTTCATCGACGGTTATCTTTCACAGCGGAAGGACTTGAAGCCCTCCACCCTCGTCGCCATGAGGCAATCGCGGATATGGCTGGTCCGCCATGTTGGTGAGGATCGGCGATTGGATGAAGTCACCGTCGCCGACGCTGATCAATACAAAGCCGGGATGGTCGAACGCAAGTTGGCCAAGGCAACCATCGGCAAGAAAATCCGGTACGCCCGTCACTTTTTTGAAGTTGCGATCCGCCGGGGACTGGTGGACCACGACCCGTTCGGACATATCCCATGCGCCGTCGTCGGCAACCCGGCGCGGCGAGAGTATGTCGCGGCGGAGATCATCCACAAGGTATTGGAAGTGGTTCCCGATCCCCAATGGCGGCTGCTGATCGGCTTGGCGCGGTGGGGGGGACTGCGAATCCCATCGGAGGCCGGGGCGCTCACCTGGGGGGACGTGGACTTCGAGAACAAGCGGTTCATCGTCCGCGCTGCCAAGACCGAACACCATGCCGACGGGGGCGTCCGCGTTTGTCCGATGTTCCACGAGCTGGAACCGCTGTTCCAAGCGGCGTTCGATGCGGCGGAGGAAGGGGAAACCCGCGTACTTCCCATCGCGTCCAGCGGCGGCGTGAACCTTCGCACCCAATTCGAGCGGTACATCTGCCGAGCCGGTCAAACCCCTTGGGGGAAACTATTCCAAAACCTCAGGGCGAGCCGGGCGACGGAGCTGGTCGAAACCTTCCCGTCCCATGTATGTGCGGCATGGCTGGGCCATTCAGAGAAAATCGCCGAGCGGTTCTATCGGACCGTCACCGACGCCCACTTCCAAAAAGCCGTGGCTTCCAGCGCGGCACAGAATCCGGCACAGTTAGTGCCTGCACGCCCAAGCATCCCGTCGCAAGCCGGGAAGGTGAAACCGCGTTTCCAAGGTGAAAATGGCGTTTCTGATGCGGGAGGGGCGATCCTAACAGAATACGAATTGGGCGGTACAGGACCTGAACACTTCGCGGAAACCCCCGAAATACCGCATGTCGCCGATGAGCGCGGCACGGAATCCGGCACAGTCGGCGCACAACCGGCACACGATCCCACCTTTGCGGACCTGCTGGGGGACGTGCTGCAACTCCCCTTGGACCCCGCCGCGAAGGCCGAGATCATCCGCCAACTGCTGGCCGAGCGGAAGGGAGATGCCATGTGACACCCCCCATGCGACGTCACTCACTCACTACTATGTTAGTAGTCACTAACTACTATGTTAGTAGTCACTAACCCCCCACCCACAATGGCGGCGGGACGAGGCGGGGCGCTCATTAGCCCCCCGCGCAAACGTATCAATTTCCGGCGCATTCTCTTGAAAGGAACTTTTATTATGGCAGACCTCACCAGACAAGAAGTTGTGAAAATTCTCATTTCGGTTCCGGGCGCTAGTTTTTCCGGTGCCGACCTGTCGGACTTGGACTTGGCGGGCGTCGATTTTCGCGGGGCCGACCTGACGAATTGTTGTCTTCATTCCGTGAACTTCATGAATGCGAACCTGAGCGGTTGCAAAATTGAGCGCTCCAACCTTTGCCGGGCACGATTCGCCGGTGCGAACCTGTCGCGGGTCGTGGCCAACGGTTCAGATTTTTCCAGCGCCCACTTCACCGCAACCACGAACTTGGACGGCTTGCGTGCTGCCGGGGCCAAGGTTGACGCCAATGGCCCATTGTTTTCCGCCGAAGGCGTGTCGCCGCTTCCATGGGGCGAGCAACCCCTCGTGCCGCAAGCGCGTGGACCTGCGCCGCGTGGAGCCGTTGGCAGCGCGAACATTTGATTGTGTGCATGCGCGGTTCCTTGCCGGTAGCGGCCCATTGCGGGCCGTGCCGGTTTTTGTTTGGTTGTGCGGTTGATGTTTGGTATACTGCGGATCAGCGGACAAGGCCGGTTTGATCCCCGGCCGTCGATTCGACCCGTCGCGCGCTACTCGCCTTTCGCGCGGCGGACGAATCGACCCGCATTTCCGAAAGGCGAGCCCATGTCGAT
>JBBSAF010000387.1:0-2581 GCA_038252525.1 Tepidisphaerales bacterium | reverse complement strand
TGTCGATGCGGTAGCCGGCTTGTGCGGTCGTGGCCGGCTCGGCTCCGAAGAGCTCGGATTCGAGGGCGTCGAGGTCGCCGGCGCGGGCATCGACTCCGAGGGCGAGGCGGAAGTCGGTGTGGATCCGCTCGTTGTCGTCGATGATGAGGATGCGGCCGGGTTGTGACATCGGGTCGGGCATTGGGGTCTCGTTGAGTCGTCGTGGGTGCGTCGGTCGATGGCTCAGGCGGACCGCGGTTCGTGGGCCACCGCGGGCAGTTCGAGTCGGAAGGTGGCGCCGAGGCCGGGTCCGTCGCTGGCTGCGGTCAGGCGTCCGCGAAGCTCCTTGGCGAAGTTGGCGGCCGAATGCAGCCCGAAACCGTGTCCACCCTTGCGGGTGGTGAATCCCATGGCGAAGAGCTTGGCGAGGGTGTCGGGGGCGATGCCGACGCCATTGTCGGCGACCTCGAAGACCGCCGAATCGACGCCATCGAGGTTACCGCGTGTCAGTCGGAGGGTGATCTTGCGCGCGGTGACCTCCGCGCTCTTGGTGGCTTCCTTGGCGTTGGCCAGCAGGTTGATGAGGATCTGCAGGGCCTTGTGGCGGTCGGTGACGATGGGGGGCATGTCCACGAAGTCGGTGACGATCTGCACGTGGTGGCGTTCGCAGGAGGCGATGTTGAGCTTCACGGCGTCGTCGAACAGGGCGGCGGCGCGGACGGGTTCGTTGATGCCGGCGGGGGCCTTGGCGTAGTTCTGCTGGGAATGGATGATCGACTTCATGTGTTCCAGCGATTCGCCCATCCGTCGAAGCTCGCCGAGGATGTCCTCGTGGTCGTGCTCCAGCAATCCCGCGAGCTTGCCGAGGTAGTCGGGGACCTGTTTGCCGCGCTGGTCGGTGGTGAGGAAGGCGCCGAGATCGGCGCGGTGCTCGTCGAGCAGGGCCACGGCCTTCTTCAGCCCCGCGACCTTCGATCCGCGGAGCTTGTCGGTCAGCACATGGTTGGACATGTTGACGGTGTTCAGGACGTTGCCGATGTTGTGCAGTACCCCCGAGGCGATGTCGGCCATGCCGGCTTGGCGGGAGGCGACGACGAGCTGGGTTTGCAGGCGTTCGCGCTCGGTCTCGGCCGCACGCTGGGCCGTCAGGTCGCGGGCGACGAGCAGGACGGTGTCGCCTTGTCCCGCGGCACCGGGGAGGCGGACGGCGTGGGCTTGGATGAAGCGGGCGCCGCTGCGCCGGGCGGTGATGCCCAGGGGCAATGTGGCCGGCGAGCCGTTGAAGGCGTCGGCGACCCATTGGACGGCGGCGGGACGTTCGGGTTCGGCGACGACATCGATGAAGCGGAGCTCGGCGAGGTTCTCGGATTCGGCGATTTCCAGGAGCGCCCGGCCCGACGGATTGCATTCAAGGATGCGGGCGTCGGGGGAGAGGACGAAGACGGCCTCGGGTTCGTTGTCGACGATGGCGCGGACGCGGCGTTCGCTTTGGCGAAGGTCCGATTCGGATTTCTTGCGGCGTTCGATCTCGCCGCGGGCGACGGCGATCATGCCGCCGGACCAGACGAGGATGGCGACGGCGATGGCGGTCATGGCCATGACGACGAGGCGGCGGACGAGGATGGCGCGGATCCACTCGCGGGCGTCGAAATCAACCCCGAGGGCGGCCTCGACATGGCCGTCGGCGTCATAGAGCGGCACGGTGGCCGCAACCCAGGTGCCCCACCGGTCGAGGGTGATCTCGTCATCGAATGCGGCATGGCCGTCGAGGGCGGCGACCACCCCCCCGTTGAAGTCCTCGACCGGTTCGCCGATGGCGGTTCGCTCTTCGCGCTCGCCCTCATATTTGCCGTCGCGGTTGTAGTCGGTTTCGGAATCGACGATGTAGGCGCCCTTGCCATCGGGCACGCGCCGGAATGTGTAGATGTCGTTGACGATGGGGTTTATGTCCACCCAATGCTTCTCCGCCTCGATCATCGTCAGATACGCCGGATCATCGGCGGGAGTGTCGAGGGTGATGGCGGCGTGGCCGAGCTTTTGCAATTCCAGGGCGTAGGTGGGGGCGAACCCGGCGACGCCATCGATGAGGCGGGCGCGTTCGCTTTCGCCGGCCAGGATGGCGAGGTTGGCGCCGACGCCCATAAGGATCAGGAGCATGATCCACGCCTTGCGGGTGATGCCATGGCCGGAAAGCCGGCGCATATAGAGACTGACCGACGCGGTGAGGGCGAGCATCACGCACGCGATGGCGATGATGTCGAAATAGTAGTTGAGGACGAGAATGGCCATCGCGGTAGGCTCCGGTGGATGCCGAAAAGTTGCCGGAGCGGTGGCGCCGGCATGGTATGTATCGGATGGGGGGGATGGGTGGTTGAGCGCGGATATGCCAAAAGTTGCGGGGAATGCACGCGATGGGGCAGGCGGGGGCAAGGCGGCCCGTTGTTACGCATACGTCAGCGGCCAGCTGCCGTCGTTCTCATGTCGCGGGGGCGCCTCGCCCCCGCCTTTCCAATCAAAGTCGACGATGCCGGCGCTCAACGGCGGTTTTCACGACCTCCAAACCCGCCTTCGCCCGGTGATGCCCCCGGGACGGGGGCGAGGC
>JBBSAF010000386.1:0-2586 GCA_038252525.1 Tepidisphaerales bacterium | reverse complement strand
TCGCCGGGCCTCAACGGCCTCGAGCATCCGACCTATGACGTCTGGGTAATCAGCTGCACCACGTCAGCGCCGCAGTAGGTCTGCGTTCCGAAAGTCGCGTCTGACTGCATCGCGGCTTTCAGCAGGATCTGGAATTCTTCGCGCGGCACTTCATCGACGCCGAACGTTTCCAGATGGCCGGTCACGAACTGCGTATCGAGCAGGCGATACCCGCCGGGCGTGATTTCCTTGGTCGTCAGCGCCCGCTTGAGGAACATCGTCAACAGCGCCGCCGGCATTCCGTGCCCCACCGCGTCGGCCAAATAAAACCCCACGTGGTCCTCGTCCAACCGCTGGACATCGTACAGATCGCCGCTGACGTACCCCGCCGGGCGGAACAGGGCGCGGAACCGCACCCGTCCGACCTCGGGAAGCGTCTTGGGCAGGAAGTCGCGCTGGAGCCGCGCCGCCAGGCGCATCTCCTCGTCCAGCCGGTCCATCTGCCCATGCAGCGCCCGATCGCGGCGGTGGTGCTGGTCCAACTCGCCGCGCAGCGCGTCGATCTCGGTTTGCATGCGTTCGATCCGCAGCCGCAGCGTCGCCTCGATGGCCTCCGCGTCCCCGTCGGCCCGCGGATCGTCCCGAACCAGTTTCAATTGCGTGGATGTCATGCGACCCAACCCCGACGGAGGACAACGGTTGACTGGATCGTGCCCACCGCGAGGCGATGCCGATCCCCGTTGTCAACGTCGGCGTTCACGGCCCCCAACTTCACCAGTCGCCCCGCTTTCCAGCCGGCTCCGCCCCGCATTTCGGCGGTCCCCGAGCGTTTTCCCCGTTTATCGGACGCTCGCTGCCGCGTCCGGGATGGCGATGACCTCCCCCGGTTGCACGCCCGCCGTCGACGCCGCCCCGGCGTTGAGTTCGATGGCGTATTTCGCCGCCCCCAGGCTCGTGGTGCGGGTCCATTCGTCGAACGGTTTCATCGACTCGATGTTGAGCACCCGCCCGGCCTCGTTCACGAACACGATGTCCAGCGGGATTTCAGTGTTGCGCATCCAGAACGACAGGTCTTGCGCCCGCTCGAACACGAAGATCATCCCGTGGTGTTGCGGCATCGACTTGCGGTGCATCAGCCCGCGCTCGCGGCTTTGCTCCGTCGCCGCGACCTCGCACACGAACTCGCGCGACCCCAGGCGGATCGTCACCGTCGGCAGCGCCGCCCCCACCGCGCCGGTCGGCGTCCCGCCGCGGTCGCAGCCGATCGGCATCCCCGCCGCCAACGCCAAGGCCGCGGCCAGCATCGCCATCAGGAATGTTTGTCGTCCTCGTCGCGCCATCGCAGTTTCCAGGTCAGTTTCACATCCCACAGCGCCAGCGTCACGATCGCCCCCAGCATCCCCAATATCCCCAGCCACACCGCCAGAAACCGTCCCGGCGTCCTTTCGGCGTCCACCGCCTCGAACGCCGCCAGCAGCAACCCCCCCAGCAGCAACATCAATAAGCCGTTGATCCGCCGCAACCGCACCCGCAGGCGGTTGACCTGGGCGCGCTCGATCCCCGCCAGCCGGTTCGCCGCCCGCGAATAAAACAGGTAATACCAACCCGCCGCCCCGATCAATAGCGCCGCCCATGACGTTGGCGAAGGCGGGTCGATCATCTCCCTCGCTCCGAAAAAACCTCAGTCATCCCGTTTGGGCGCCGTCCGTTCCGGTCGCGGCACGCCCGCCGCCGACAGCATCTCGACCACCGCCGCCAGCGGCAATCCCACGATGTTGCTGTGGCTCCCGGCCATCCGCACCACGAACGGATCGGGGTCCTGGATGCCGTACCCCCCGGCCTTGCCCTCCCATTGCCCCGACGCCACGTAACCGTCGATCTCCCCGCGACCCAGCCAGCGCATCCGCACCGCCGACATCACCCGACCGCTCTGCGAGAACGGACCGGCCAGCCTCACCGCCGCCAGACCGGTGATGACCAGGTGGGTCGTGCCCGACAGCAGCTCGAGCATCGCCTTGGCCTCGTCGGCGTTGGCGGGTTTGCCCAGCACCCGTTCCCCCAGCGCCACCACGGTGTCGGCCCCCAGCACCACCGCGTCGGGATGACGCCCCGCCACCCGCTCGGCCTTGGCCAGCGCCAACTGCCGCGCCAACTCCGACGGCGCCATCGTCGGGAAGCTTGACTCGTCGATGTCCGCCGGAACCACGTCGAATGCGTACCCCGCCCCGGCCAGCAATTGCCGGCGACGCGGCGAGGCGCTGGCGAGGATGAGCGACGGGACGTCCACGGTTGGGTTGTTGCGCCGGGTCTTCAGCGCTTCAGCGTGGTGGCCACCGCCAAATCGCCATCGCGGGGGTCGCGTTTGGCCGACGCCTTGTCATACCGCACGTGCAGGCTGTCGGCGGTGATGGCCACCACCCGCCCGTTGGCGATGATGTTCTGCCCGGCGTCGATCACGCTCACGAAGTCGCCGATGCGGAACCCGTCGAGCTTGATCTCGCCCACCGCCACCAGGTCCACATCCGCGATCACCGCCGTCACCCGACCCACCCGGGCGTCGGGATCCACCCGCCGGTACGACCCGCGAACCTGTTCGAGAACCTGCTC
>JBBSAF010000385.1:0-2594 GCA_038252525.1 Tepidisphaerales bacterium | reverse complement strand
GGGACGACGCACCGAATTGGCGGTGGGTTTCGCCGCCGACGCGCTGGAGCCTGATTCCCTGACGCTGTTCACCGAGCATCTGGCGGCGGGCTGCCCGGCGTGCGAGGCCGAGTGCGCGCGGGCGAACGGATTGTTGGCGGGGATCGTCGCTTCCGTTGCGACCGTGGCGCCGCCGGCGCGGGCATGGACGCGGCTGTTGAATCGGATCGAGGCCGAGCGGATGGAGGCGTCCGGGAACCGGCGCGGGGCGGGACGTTGGCGCTGGGCGGGATACGCGGTGGCGGCGGCGATCGGGGCGGGATTGGCGGCGCTGGGTCTGCAATACGGGGTGGCGATGCCGAAGGCGATGGAACTGGCCGAGGCGCGCCGGGAATTGGCGTCGCGCGATGTCGAGTCGGCGCGATTGGGCCGCATGTTGGGCAGCGAACGGCTGAGGTTGGTGTCGTTGAAGGCCGGGAAGGGGGCATCGCCGGCGGGTGGGCGGATCCTGTGGGATCGCGAGCGGGGGCAGTGGAACGTCTACATTTTCGATCTGGCGCCCCCGCCGGCGGGTCGGACCTATGAGTTGTGGTTCATCACGCCCGACCAACGGAAGATCGCCGGGCCGACATTCGGGGTGGACGCCTCGGGCAAGGCGGTGGTGGTGGCGAATGTGCCCGACGGGCTGGAGCGGATAGCGTTGGCTGCGATCACGGACGAACCGATGGGCGGGGTATCGGCGCCCACGGGCGCGGTGCGCCTGTTGGGGGAGGTTCCGGCGGGGAATTAGGCGCCGGTTCCCCCGAAAAGTCGGCCTCCCCCGCTCCACGATCGCGCAACCCCTTATCCAAATTATGTTTATGCAATCCACGGAAATAAAGGTACCTGTCCCCTTTATGTAAAGGGGACAGGTACATTTATTGGGGGCGGACGATGGCTTGGACGTCTTTCAGGGAGAGGATTTGTTGGGATCGGGTGTCGAAACGCATTTCGGAGAAGGCGCCGGAGGACAGGCCGGTGGCGTCGAGAAGTTGGGCCGGGTGGTCGGGGGCGCCGGTGGCGACGAGGAGGTGGTTGGGGGGATCGACCGAGACGCGGTCGGCGCGGAACTCCAGGCCACGGGCCTTGAAATAGACCGACCCTTGGGAGACCACGCCGGCGAGGGTCATGGCGGAGGATGGACGGGGGACGGGAGGGGTCGCGGTCGCCGAACCGGCCTCGGTTTGGGTCGCGGGCGATGATCCGGCGACGGCGGACGGGTTCGGCGCCCCGCCGGTGGAAGGGGATGACGGGGCGCCGCCGGGGGCGTTCGCCGCCGGGGCGAAGGCCAAGTCGATGCGGTCGGCGTCGAGCTGGATGCGTTGATCGGCGCCGGCGCCCTGGGGTTCGTGGACGACGCGGACGGCGCCGCGGAGGACGGCATTGCGGTCACGTTGATCGACGGTCAGTTCGTCGGTCCACGCGACGGCGGTCATGCCGCGGGCCTGGGAAAAATCGGCGCCGGCGAGATCGGCGCCGGCGGGACGGGTCGAGGCCGTCGGGCGATGATCCTCATACAGCATCCGGCCAGCGCGGGGGATGCTCAGCCGCTGCTCGGCCACGGCGTAGATGAGCACCTCCGACTGAAGCGTCAGCCCGCGTTCGAGGATGTCACCGCGACGGGCTTCGGCCCGCAGTTCGACGGCGTCGGTGAAGGTGACGCTCTGGATTTGCTTGCCGCGGAGGAGGGCGAGGTTGTCGCCCGCGGCGGCGCGGGGCATTTTGACGGGAGTCTTGGCGGGATCATTCACGGACGGCGCGGTAGGTAGGTTCACCGCGGGCACGGCGGGCGTGGTCAACGACGGCGCGGCGGGTAGGTTCACCGGCGGCGCGGGGGGCGTGTCGGGTAGGTTCACGGGTGGCGTGGCCGGCCGGGTCGCCGCGGCATCGGCCAAGGTGATTTGGAGTTTTTTGGCGGTGATGGATTGGACCATGCCATCGGGGTCGGCGGATTGCACGCGGACGGCGCCGGTGACCCAGCCGGTGTTGGCGGCGGCGTCGAGGGTGGCGGCGTCGGTCCAGGTGATGAGGACAGGACGGGCGACGGCGTCGGGGGTGGATTTTTGGCTGGTTTGGAGCGAGCCGGGACCTTGGATTTCAGCGCGGGCGTCGTCGGGTTGAAGGATGATGACCGGGCCGGAGAGGATGGCATCCTTGCTCGAGAGTTTGGCGGCGGGTTGGCCGCGAACGGTCACGGTGCGACGGCCGGAATCGGGGTCGAGGCGGACGTCATCGCGGGCGATAAGTCGCTCGATGCGCAGGGCGGAGTCGGCCAAGGCTCCGGCGGGCGATGGGTCGCGTGAAGGCGCGGCGGCGGGATGGCCCGAAGCGGCAAGCGGCGAATTCCCGGATGGCTCTGGGGCGGGATGGCCCGCACCGGCAAGCGGCGCATCCCCGGACGGCGCGGCGGCGGGATGGCCCGCATCGGCAAGCGGCGCATCCCCGGATGTCTCGGGGGGGGGATGGCCCTCACCGGCTTGCGGGTAAGTCCCGGTCGGCGGCGGGGTGGAGGGGGGGGGGTCGGTCGCCGCCGTCGCTTGGACGGACGGCGCGGTGGCGGAATCCATCCGAGCGGC
>JBBSAF010000384.1:0-2602 GCA_038252525.1 Tepidisphaerales bacterium | reverse complement strand
CCGCGCCCGCGGGGGGGGGGGCCCTGGGGGCGCTGGGGGTTTGGGTGTTTTTTAAACCCGCGGTTGCGCGCCCCCCTCATGGGATTTTTTTTCAACGGGGGGGGCGCCCCCCCCCCGCGACGTGGAAACCACGGCGGGTGGCCGGTGACTTGTGTATAACAACGGGGCGAGGCGCCCCCGCGACGAGAAGCGGAAGGGCGCGTTTGGGGTTGACGGGCCGCGGCATCGGGGAGCGGGGAAGGGCATTTTCAAACGAGCCGCGACCGCGCGGGAGCGGGGAATGGCGGGCGGCGTTGTCACGGATCGAGCGGGGTCACGGGAAAGGGCACTATGATTTCGGCGATCAGCGGCGAGTTGCGGGCGATCGAGGGTGGTCGGATCGAGTTGGCGGTCGGGCCGATGGTCTGCGAGGTGATGGTGCCGGCGTCGGATGGACCGACCTTGGCGGGGAGGGTGGGCCAGACGCTGACGCTGTTCACGATCTTTTATTTGGAGGGGGATGCGGCGCGGGGGAATCTGGAGCCGCGATTGTTGGGGTTTTTGCGGGCCGACGACAAGCGGTTTTTCGAGCGGTTCATCACGGTCAAGGGGATCGGTCCCAAGCGGGCGCTGCGGGCATTGGCGCGGCCGGTCGGAGAGATCGCGCGGGCGATCGAGGCGAGGGACACGCGGTTTTTGGTGGGATTGCCGGAGATCGGCAAGCGGACGGCCGAACAGATCGTCGCGGAGTTGGCGGGAAAGGTCGGGCCATTCGCATTGGGGGGGACGGGATCGGAGATGGGCGCCGACGGCGCTCCGCTGGCGCCGACGGGGCGGTGGTCGGCGGCCGAGGAGGATGCCATCGCGGCGCTGATGGCGTTGGGGGAGAAGCGCGGCGACGCCGAGGGGTGGCTGGATCGGGCGAAACGGTCGAATCCCGAGGCGACGACGACGGATCGGCTATTGCGGGAGATGCTCAGGTTGCGGACGGGCAGGGGGTGAAGGCGGTGGCGGGATGCGTCTCGGCCACCGGCGGCGAAGCCCATGGCGCCCTGGCGGAGTGTGGGGGACGGGGACGCGGGGGCGATGGCCTCGTCGTTGCCATGCCCATCTTTTGGCCCTGCCACGGGGGGAGTAAGCATTCCCGTGTCGCGGGGGCGCCCTCGCCCACGCCCGCCGACGCAAGCGGCACGGATGGGGTTTGGAGGGTGTGAAAACCCCCGTGGAGCGCCGACATTGTCGGCTTTGATCGGGAAGGCGGGGGCGAGGCGCCCCCGCGACGCGGGAACCGTCGCGGGCATGGGGGGACTTCTGTATATCTTCTGTATATCAACGAGGCGAGGCGCCCCCGCGACGCGGGAACCGTCGCGGGCATGGGGGGACTTCTGTATATCTTCTGTATATCAACGAGGCGAGGCGCCCCCCGCGACATAAGAAATGGAACCGGGGGCAGGAGGCTTGTGGGTGAAGACGAGGCGATGAATCGCCCCGGACGGGTCCGGTATGGGGGATGTCAAGATTGTAAATTGCCGCCGCGTCCTTACACTCGCCGGAACCGTCGGCCAGCGCCGGCGGCGTGTCCATACGGAATCCAACCTTATCCCAAGGAGCAGCACCCATGCCTCTGATGACCACCAAGCCGATGTTCGACCTGGCCTACGACGGCGGGTTCGCGGTCGGCGCGTTCAATGTCAACAACATGGAAATCACCCAGGGGATCATCGAGGCCTGCGCGGCCGAGAAAAGCCCGTTGATCCTACAGATTTCCAAGGGCGCCCGGAAATACGCGAAGATGGGCTACCTGAAGCACATCATCGACGCGGCGGTCGAGGAATATCCCGACCTGCCGATCTGCATCCATCTGGACCACGGCGACACCGTGGATCTGGTGCAGACCTGCATCCGCGACGGGTTCACCAGCGTCATGATCGACGGCAGCCACCATCCGTACGAGGAGAACATCGCCGTCAGCAAGAAGGCGGTCGATGTCGCCCATGCCGCCGGGGTGGTCGTCGAGGCCGAACTGGGGATGCTCGGCGGGATCGAGGAGGATGTGGTCGGTCTGGATGCGGCGGAATATGAGAAGAACCTCGAGAAGTTCCTGACCGATCCCGAGCAGGCCAAGGATTTCACCAAGCGGACGGGGATCGACAGCCTGGCGGTGGCGATCGGGACGAGCCACGGGGCGTTCAAGTTCAAGCACGAGGCGAAGCTGGCGTTCAACCGGGTCGAGCAGATCATGAAGACCTGCCCCGGACTGCCGCTGGTGATGCACGGCAGCTCGTCGGTGCCGCAGGAGTTCATCGACTTGGTGAACAAGTACGGCGGGAACATGCCCAATGCCAAGGGCGTCCCGGAGGACCAGATCCACATGGCCGTGAGCAAGTACGGGGTGTGCAAGGTGAACATCGACACGGACCTGCGGCTGGCGATGACGGCGAAGATCCGCGAGGTGTTCGCCACCAAGCCCGCGGAGTTCGACCCGCGCAACTACCTTGGCCCCGCCCGCGAGGCGATCATCGGCATGGTGCGTCGGAAACTGCACATGCTCAACAGCGCCGGCAAGGCCGAGGCGGTCATCAAGCAGTGGGAGAAGACGGGCAAGAAGCTGCCCAAGTTTTAT
>JBBSAF010000383.1:0-2611 GCA_038252525.1 Tepidisphaerales bacterium | reverse complement strand
CGGGGGGGCCCGTGGTGTTCGTGGGGCACGTACGAACCACTTAATGCGATCGGTGGGTACCGCGTGGGGCTGTCGCGGCGGGGGGTGGGGGCGGCGCGGATGTTCCTGTTCGGGTCGGGGGTGGGGGGCGTGGCGCGGGAGGACAGCGACATCGACGTGGTGGTGATCTCGGCGGATTTCGCGGGGCGGGACATTTGGGAGCGGATTCGGTTGATGACGCCGGCGATCCGCGACAGCGCCGCGCCGATCGAGGCGATCGCCATGACGCCCGATGAGTGGGTGGCGGGGACGAGCCGGGTCGCGGAGTTCGCGGCGGGCGGGCGGGATGTTTAGGCGGATGGCCGGCGCGGGTCGGCGGGTAGAACGGAACGGATGATTCAATGAGCTTTTTTTCGACATTGGCCGTGGGGGCGCCGTTCGTGCCGGATTTCGGGCAGTTGTCGGCGTTGGCGCCGGAGCTGTGGCTGATCGGGACGATCGTCGCGACGCTGCTGACGCCGATGGTGGCGCGGCGGGCGAACAGCGCCTCGGCGTTGGGGGCGCTGCTGGGGCTGGGGGTGGCGTTGGTGTCGGTGATCGTCGAGGGCGCGGGGGGCGGATCGCGGGAGGTGTTGCGGGGGATGTTCGTGGTGGACGCCGCGGGTTTGTTCTGGAAGGGGCTGTTGCTGCTGTTCGTGATGGGGATCGTGGTGATGTGGTTCTCGACCACGGCCAAGACGATGCGCGAGGGGGATGGGCCGGAGTTCTTCACGCTGCTGCTGGGGGCGACGCTGGGGATGTGCCTGATGGCGTCGACGGCGAACCTGCTGATGCTGGTTTTGGCCGTCGAATTGGCGTCATTGCCGAGTTATGTGCTGGCGGGGTTCCGCAAGACCAGCCGGGTGGGGGCCGAGGCGAGCCTGAAATACGTGCTGTTCGGGGCGGCGACGAGTTCGATCATGGTTTACGGTTTGTCGATGCTGTACGGGTTGTACGGCACGTTGCAGATCGACGGGGCCGCGGGGCTGGCGGAGAAGATCGCGGCGGGGGGGCTGTCGCCGATCTTGGTGGTGACGCTGGCGGGACTGTTGGCGGGGATCGGGTTCAAGATTTCGGCGGTTCCGTTCCATTTCTGGTGCCCGGACGTGTTCGAGGGCGCGAGCACCGATGTCAGCGCGTTTTTGTCGGTGGCGAGCAAGGGGGCGGCGCTGATGTTGATGCTGCGGATCGTGCTGCTGGTGGGATCGGCGGGGGATTTCGAGCCGACGACGATCAACACGGCGCTGGCGGTGGCGCTGGGGGTGCTGGGGGCGTTGACGGCGACGGTGGGGAACACCGCGGCGTTCACGCAGACCAACATCAAGCGGATGCTGGCGTACTCGTCGATCGCGCATGCGGGGTACATGCTGTGCGCGGTGTCGCTGGTGTTCAAGAGCGCCGGCGCCGAGGCGGGGTTCGACGTGGCGACGGCGGCGACGCAGGCGGTGCTGTTCTACCTGGCGGTGTATTTGTTCATGAACCTGGGGGCGTTCACGGTGGCGGGGCTGGTGCAGCGGCAGACCGGGAGCGAGGCCATCGCCGATTACGCGGGGATGCGACGGCGCTCGCCGATGCTGGCGATGATCCTGGCGGTGTGCCTCTTCAGCCTCGTGGGACTGCCGCCGTTCGCGGGATTCGTGGCCAAGGTGAACGTGCTGTGGGCGCTGATCCAGAACGGCGGGGGATGGTGGTGGCTGGTGGGGGTGATCGGGGTGAACACGATTTTGTCGCTGTATTATTACCTGCGGATCGTGAAGGTGATGTATTTGGAGGGCGGGGAGGGCGCGGCGTTGGCGCCGCATCCGGTGGGGATGGCGCTGGCGGGGGCGTGCGCGGTGATGCTGGTGGCGATGCTGGTGTTCTTCGGGCCGCTGGGGGAGTGGACGGGTCGGCACAGCCACTGGTCGGGGATCGATGGCGAGCCGGTCGCGGCGATGGCGCCGGTGACGGGGGCGACGGCGGCGGGGGAAGCGGACACGCCGGCGGTCGCGGCGTTGGCGACGGCGGGGCGGTGAATCGCGCGGCGGCTGAATCGCGCGGAGGCTGAATCGCGCGGCGCGTGAATGGCGGGGCGCGTGACTCGCGAGGCGTTGCAATGCGGGGGCGCGTGTAGCGCCGGGCGGTTGAAACGCGCGGCGTTGGGCCGCGCGGCGGTGGATGGCAGTGGATGGCGGACCGGGCGGATCGCGGTTTATTTCGATGGACTGATTGATGATGGACTCCTTGGCCATGCCGACGGTTTCGATGCCCATCCTGGATTCGCTTTCGAGCCTGCTTGTCGCGGAGCTGGGCAGCTTGATGCGGTTCATGCGGGATGGCGCGCCGCACATTCCGGCGGCGTCGGCGTCGGTGCGGCGGCTGATGACGGAATTGGCCGATGACACCGACCGTCGGATCGGGGAATTGCACGCGATGATCGAGGATACGAAGGAGGACGATCGCGTGCGTGCGCACGCGATCTTCTCACTCTCGCATGGCGACGACGTGCCCGCATCGGAGTTCGCGTATCTCCGCTCGGCGTACTCGCGGCTCGACGGCGACAAGCTGAAGGAGGCCGTGTTCCAGGGCATGACGACCGACGGGTCGGCGGGCG
>JBBSAF010000382.1:0-2618 GCA_038252525.1 Tepidisphaerales bacterium | reverse complement strand
GGAACTGGTCGCCCAAAAAGAGGTGCCTTCGCAGGAAATCTTTTATTTCGACGCCACCAACACCCTCACCGGGCGATCGTTCGAGCGATCCGAAAATCTCTGGTCGCTGTCATTCCAGCCGGCGCCGCGCAACCCCGAGGCCCTGCGGGTGGCGCTCTGCCCGGTGGTCCGATCTCTGCGGACGATTCTGCAATACACCGCCTCGGGCGATGAACGGCAAATCCAGGAAGTCCACCCCGAGCGACTCTATGACCTGAATCTGCGGACCGAAATCGCGCCCGGCCGCTTTCTCATCGTCGCCCCCAGCCCCGAGGGCAGGTGGCCAACGAGCCTGGGCAACCGCTTTCTGGTGCAAAATGGGGAGACCGAGCGATTCGAGCAGGTGTTGCTGTTGGTCCCCCGCCCCATCGATGTGGATTCCCCGGAGACGCCGACCCCGCCGAATCCCTGATCCGCCCGCCATCGCCCGCTTCGCGCCCCCGGCGATCCGCGCGCGATCGCCCCGTTCGCGCCGCGGCCGCGAGCCACCCGCCTTCGCTCCCTTCCTGCCCCACCGGCGATCCGCCCGCCATCGCCCCCTTCACGCCACCCGCGCGCCGCGCGCCCTCACCGCCCTTGCTCGACCGCGAAAACGCCGGCGCCCCATCGCCGCCGGGAAACCTCCCGGCCGCGCGATGGGGCGCCGTCGATGCCGTCGCGGATGATTATTTGCCGCCGGCCGCCCGCATCGAGTTGACGCATTCGGTCAGCGCCGGCACCGGGTTTTCCGGGTGCGCCTCGTATTCGATGATCGCCGGGCCGCTGAAATTGTTGTTCTCCAGCGCCTTGACGAACCCCGGCAGATCCAGGTTGCCCGTCCCCACCACCACATCCTGCCAGCGCGCCCGCCGATCGAACGTGAAATCCTTGTAATGCACCGCGCACACCCGACCCTTGAACGTCTCGTTCACCCACTTGATCGGATCGCCCTCCGGGCCGATCTGCATGCACCAGGCGGTATCGATGTTGATTCCGATGTCGTTGGACCCCAAACTCAGCAGGTGCTTCAGCACATCCGGCTGCCCGCCGAACATGTACCCGCCGTGACAGTGGATGCCGACCTTGATGCCGTACTCGGCGCACCATTTCGACACCTTGGGCACCGCCGTCTGGAACGAATTGACCCGGAAATGGGCCGACAGGTGTTTGGCGCCGGCGACCTTGGCGCACTCGAACCATTTGCGCTCGGTCGCCTCGTCGCCCTCGAACGTCTGCACACCCATCGAGACGATTTTCACTCCCGCGTCACCGTAGATTTTCACCACCTCCCCGAACGCCTCGGGCTTGCCGAAGTCGGCGTGCACCCCGCACAACTCGATCTTGTCCACCCCGATCTTGCGGGTCAGCTCCGCGACCTTCCTGTTGTCCTTGAAATCGCGGAAACACCAGCTTTGCACGCCGAGATCCATCGCCGCCGACTTGGCCATCGAATGCTCCTTGGTTGAGGTATGCCCCCATGCTAACGCAGGACCGCCCGGTGGCAACCATTGGCGCACCCCAATTTGCGCCCCGATCTGGCACCCCCGATCTGCACCCTCAGTCAAACCGATTTGTCAAACCGATCTTGCGGACGCCTCGGCGATTGCGGACACTGCGCGTGTGAGCCAACCCCCCCAGCCGCCCGCCGTCACAACGCCGCCGCCGGCAACGCCCCCGACGACATTCCCCACGAATCCCGCCCCGTCGTTGGCAACGCCCCCCGCGCCGCCGTCCGCCATCCTGACGACAAACCCAACCCCGTCGCCGCGCGGCCCGCGCTGGGGCGAGGAACTTCCCCTCTTCTGCGAACAATGCGGCTACATCCTCCATGGCATGCCCCAGGTCCGCTGCGAAACCTGCGACATCCTCCAATTCCACTGCCCCGAATGCGGCCACCATCAGCCCATCAACACCCGACGACCCGCCGTCCAACGCGCCATCGCCCGCGCCGGGGCGTGGGCCACCGGATTGCTCCTGCTGGTCAAAACCAACTTCTTCGGCTGGATCCTTTTCGCGTGGATCCTGTTCGGCTATGAGTGGAACCGCGTGGCCAATTACCGCGTGCTCAATCCCCGCGCCTATGGTTCCTATTTCGACACCGAGGCGGTGGTTTTGCTGATGCTGCTGGCCGCCGGATTCGGCGCCATGGGCCGGATGTTCGTGCTGCGCTGGCGGCGCGGCTGGGTGGTGGGGTTGGTGCTGGCCGCTCTCACCTTGTCGGCGGCGGTGGGGGGGATGATCTGGGAAACATCCAATGGCAACCTCTTTCCCCCCGGCGGCGACACCCCGATGATGCTGGCGGCAATCGCCCTGGCCATCCTCGCCGGCGCCGCCCTCGCCTGGCCGACGTGGTGCGCACTGGCCCTCATGCTCCTGCCCAAGCGAACCTCCGCGCGCCTGCTCGACTGGCAAAAATCCCTCTCCGATCCAGCCGAAACCCGCCGATCGCGTGAACCCGGCGCGCCGGTGTAGGTTGCCGCCGCGAGGCGGCGTACACTATCAACAACCTGCAAAATCCCACGGACCCGGCGCGCCGGCAAAATCCCACGGACCCTGCGCGCCGGCAAAATCCCACGAACCCGGCGCGCCGGTGTAGGTTG
>JBBSAF010000381.1:0-2623 GCA_038252525.1 Tepidisphaerales bacterium | reverse complement strand
TCGGCGACCGGGAGATCGCCGACGCCCGCGCGCGGCGCGTCTCCATCGGCGAATTGCGGACGCAAAAGGCGCTGGAGGATTTGCGCAAAGTGTCGCTGGGCGCCAGCCCCACCGGCATCCCGATCCACCTGGCCGACATTGCCGACGTGCGCACCGGCCCGGAAATCCGCCGCGGCGTCGCCGACTGGAACGGCAATGGGGAAACCGTCGGCGGCGTCATCATCATGCGCTTCGGGGAAAACGCCCGAAGCACCATCGAGAACGTGAAGGCCAAGCTCGCCGATCTGTCATCCGGCCTCCCGCCCGGCGTGGCGATCGAAACCGCCTACGACCGATCCGACCTCATCGACCGCGCCGTCCATACCCTGGCCCACACCCTCATCGAGGAGATCATCGTCGTCGGCCTCGTCTGCATCCTGTTCCTCCTCCATGCCCGCAGTGAACTGGTGGCCGTCTTCGTCGTGCCCACCGGCGTGCTCACCAGCATCCTGCTCATGAAGCTGCTGGGGATCAACGCCAACGTGATGAGCCTCGGCGGCATCGCCATCGCCATCGGCGTGATGGTGGACAGCTCGATCATCATGGTCGAGAACGCCCACAAACACCTCGACCGCGAGGAAGAACGCCTGCACGCGCTTCAAAAGGCCGGACGTGACGCGATTCCCCGCCCGCGCACGGCCATCATCTCCGAGGCCGCCCGCGAAGTCGGCCCGAGCCTGTTCTTCGCGCTGCTCATCATCGTCGTCAGCTTCCTGCCGATCTTCGTGCTCGGCGAACAGTCCGGCCGCATGTTCCGCCCGCTGGCGTTCACCAAGACCTTCGCCATGGGCGCCGCCGCATTCCTCGCCGTCACCATCATCCCCGTGCTCATGAGCATGCTCATCACCCCCCGGGTTCTGCCCAAGGAGTGGGGCCGGCGCGTCAACCTGTCCCTCACGCTGTCCGTCATGGTTTTTCCGGCGCTGTTGCTCATGGTTCTTCCCCTGCCGGGCGGATGGAATGCCTCGCGCCATTGGCTGGCATTCGCATGGTTCATCCTCGCCGGCATGTTGCTGGTGCCTCAAAAGATCATCCACGAAAACGTCAATCCCATCTCGCGCTTGCTTCAATGGATTTACCATCCGTTTTTCGTGCTGGCGATGCGATTCCGATGGGCGGTGCTCCTCGGCGCCGTACTGGCGGTGGCCAGCATCGCGTATCCCCTCCAGCACCTCGGAAGCGAGTTCATGCCACCGCTCGAAGAGGGCGACTTGCTCTACATGCCCACCACCGATCCGGGCATCAGCCTCACCAAGGCCCGCGAACTGCTCGGCCAGACCGACAAGCTCATCGCCCAATTCCCCGAGGTCCAAAGCGTCTTCGGCAAGGCCGGCCGCGCCGAAACCGCCACCGATCCCGCCCCGCCCAGCATGTTCGAGACCACCATCACACTCCGCCGCGACAAGTCCAAATGGCGACAGGTTCCGGTCAACGGCTGGTTCGGCCGATCATCCCGCCCCATCACCACCGACGAGCTGATCTACGGCTACGAGCTGCCCACCGACGCCGGTGAAGCGCCCATTCACGTCCCCGGTCTCAACGAGGTCGTGCAAATCCCCGGCCTGACCAACGCCTGGACCATGCCCATCAAAACCCGCATCGACATGCTCTCCACCGGCATCAAAACCCCCGTCGGCATCAAGGTCATGGGCCCCGACCTGGCGACCCTCGCGCAATTGACCAACCAGATCGCGCAGGTCGTCAAAACCTCCGAAGGCACCGGCCAATACACCGTCAGCGCGTTTCCCGAAAAAAGCGTCGGCGGCAATTATTTCGACATCGCCATCAATCGCGACGAAATCGCCCGCTACGGGCTGAGCATCGCCGATGTGCAGGAAACCATCATGAGCGCCATGGGCGGCATGAACGTCACCCAGACCGTCGAGGGCCTCGAACGCTACCCCGTCAATCTCCGCTACCCCTCGGAGTTGCGCGACAACGCCGACGCCCTCAAGCAAACCCTCATCGCCACCCCCGACGGCGCCCAGGTGCCGCTCGGACAGCTCGCGGACTTCGTCATCCACAAAGGCCCCCCCATGGTCAAGAGCGAAAACGCCCGCCTGACAAGCTGGGTCTTCGTGGACATCGCCGGAATCGATGTGGGAACCTATGTCGCCAACGCCCGGAAGGTCGTGGCCGAGAAGGTTTCGCTCCCCACCGCATACAGCATCGTCTGGTCCGGCCAATACGAATACATGCAGGCCGCCCGCGCCCGCCTGATGATCGCGGTGCCGATGGCGCTGGTGTTCATCATCCTGCTGCTCTACATGGCGACCCATAGCTGGCTACGCGTCGCCATCGTGCTGCTGGCCGTGCCCTTCAGCCTCGTCGGGGCGGTGTGGCTGCTTTACTTCATGGACTATCACCTTTCCCTCGCGGTGTGGGTCGGCGTGATCGCCTTGGCCGGGCTGGACGCCGAAACCGGATTGGTGATGCTGCTCTATCTGGACAACAGTTTCGAGCGATTCGTGGCCGAGGGGCGCATGCGAAACCGCGACGACCTGTGGCACGCCATCCACGATGGCGCTGTCAAACGCATCCGCCCCAAGATGATGACCGTCGCCGCCGCCTTCATCGGTCTGGT
>JBBSAF010000380.1:0-2641 GCA_038252525.1 Tepidisphaerales bacterium | reverse complement strand
GTCGGGTGCTGGTGGCGGCGATGGGGCATCCGGGGACGCCGTGGAAGGCGAAGGTGGTGGGGGCGATGGTGATCGCGTATGCGGCCAGCCCGATCGACCTGATTCCCGATTTCATTCCGGTGGTGGGGTATCTGGACGATGCGGTGATCGTGCCGGCGGGGATTTGGCTGGTGCGACGGATGATCCCCGCGGCGGTGTTGGCCGAGTGCCGTGCGAAGGTGGACGCGACGCCGCCGGCCGGTGGGATCTGGAAATGGGCGGGGGCGGGGGTGATCGGGGCGATCTGGGTGGGGGCGGCGGCGTTTGCGGCGTGGTGGGCGTGGGGGAGATGGGGGTGAGGGGGGGGAAGCAGGGAGGTTGCAAGTGGTAGGTTGTAGGTTGTAAGTGGGGGAGAAAAGGAGGGGAGAGGATTTTCGTTGACTTCCGGTCGGCGCATATCATAATGATATAATGCGGTTGATTGGGCGCGATGTGCTCCATGAGGCGGGGCGGCGTCACTCCGATGCGCGCCCGTGGCTGGCCGCGTGGGCGACGACGGTCGAGGACGCCTCATGGGGAAGCTTGGCGGAGGTGCGGCGGGATTATCCATCGGCCGATGGCGTGAGGTTGGCGAGCCGGACGGTGGTGACGGTGTTCAACGTTCGGGGGAACGAATACCGATTGCTTACGGTGATCCCATATGCGGTGGCGACGGTCATCGTGTTGGAGGTGTTGACGCATGGCGAATACGACAAGCAAAAATGGAAAAGGCGTCATTGATCGCAAAGCGGCGGCGGAACGCGGAGGAACGGAGGATTCGTATCTGCGATTGGTCGAGGCGTTCGCGTTGCGCCGGATCGTTTCGGCCGATCAACATGCGGCGGCGAAGCGAAGGTGCGTGGAATTGGCCGGGGAGCGTTTGGATCGGGGATCGTCGACCTATCTGGATGTGTTGATCGACCTTATCGCGGATTACGAGCGTCGGGCGGGGTGGGACGCCGGACCTTCGGTTGCGGTGGCGGAGTTGGTGAGGCATCGGATCGAGGAGCGCGGGATGTCGGTGGGAGAAATGGCGCGGCGGATCGGAGTCGGGCAGCCGAATCTGTCGGCGATGCTCAACGGGCGTCGGGGATGGAGCAAGCGGGCGATCGCGGGACTCCGGCGGGAACTGCATATCGCGGCGGAACGATTCTTGGATTGACCGCGCCCATTCGGAGCCTGTGGTTTTTCGGCGTCACACCACGGGGATTCGCCCGGAATCGCGGATTTTGCTTCGGGGTCGCAATTAATCCACGGACTCGCACGCGCGGGATTTCACGGAGGCTTTGGAGCGGGTTTCCTGAAGCTGGAGGTCGCCTTCGCGGCGCTCGAGGATGGAGAGGGACATGTCGATGATCTCCTCGGCCTCGCGGGAGCTCATCGTGCCGATGGCCACCATGTCGATCGGGCGGATGGTGTTCCAGACGAACGTCAGCCCTTGGAGGGGGCGGAGTTGGCCGGCGGCGAGGGGCTTGATGGTCATGACGGGTTTTTTGGCGTCGCGGATGACGCGCTGGACCCAATCGACCTCGATCTGCATCAGGAATCCGGCGGCGTTGTAAATCTGGATGTAGGTTTCGACATCCACGGCGCCTTCGTCGGCGTAGGGAATCGACTCGGGCATGTGGGTCGAGAGCCCGGGGATCATCCCGTGGCGGCGGATGGCGGCGGTGAGGGGGCCGATGTGTCGGATTTTGCGGGTGCAACGGTCGAGCAAGGCGTCGGTGGTGCTTTGGTGGGGAAAGCAAAAGGTGGCGCCGAGTCGGGCCTGTTCGGCGCAGATTTCGTCGAGGGCGCCCTCGTCGAAACCGTTGACGGGGGTGGACGCATCAACGTTGAAGCCGGGGGTGCTGACGACGATCATTTTGCGGCCGGTGCGTTGCTGGGCCTCTTGGATGGCGTCGTGGAGGGGCGGGCCTTGGATTTGGCCCATGATCGTGTCGACGCCGGCTTTGAGGAAGGTCTCGAAAACACCGGCCATGACATCGCGGTCCTTGAGGTGATCGTTGATGTAGCGGTCCTTGGCGGCGGTGCAATGGCTGTAGCCGAGAAACCAGTTGGTTCCGATGATGAGGCGGGAGAGGGAGACGCCGCCGACGGTGGTGCGGGGGAAGGTGTTCATGGGAGTCCAAGGCTCCTGTCGGGGGGATCATACCATGGACACCGGGGAATCGACGGGCTTTGAGTCGAGAGCCTCGCGGTCGAGACCTTTCGGTCGCGGACTTTTAGGTCAGAGACCTTTCGGTCGGGGACTTTTCGCTCGGGGACTTTTCAGTCGAGAGCCTTGGAATAAATGAGCATGTCTTGGCCGGGGAACAGGTCCTGGACGGTCGCGATGTGGTGAAAGCCCTGGTCGGTGAGGAAGGCGCGGGCGATGACCTGGGATTTTTGCTCGACGGCCATCCAGAGGCGACGGGGTTTGACGCCGGCGGCGCGGAAATGGGTGCGGACCTCGGCGGCCACGGCCTGAAGGAGGCGCTGGCCGACGCCCTGGCGGCGTTGGTCGGGATCGACGTGGAGCTGGAGGATCTGGGCGACGCCATGATCCATGGCCAGCCACCGGGCGGAGGCGACGGGGGCGTCGGCTTCGAGGAGGCGGATGGTCTGGTAGAACGATCCGTCG
>JBBSAF010000379.1:0-2649 GCA_038252525.1 Tepidisphaerales bacterium | reverse complement strand
GTGGGTGGGGGCTGCCGGTCCGTCCGCGCGCGGCGGCGCATCGCGCGGCGGCGTTTAATGACACCATGTCGGGGCGGTGGGGGCCCCGCGACATGGGGAGGCGGGTTGCGCGCTGAAAAGTGGGGCTGAGAGGCCTTGGCCACGGAAGATTGCGGGGAGGCGGAGGGAGGGGGGGGGATCACTCATCAAGAAATAATGGCGTCTTGCGGGTGCGATTGGGATTTTGTGGTTGAGAATGAATCGGATAAGCGTATCCTTTGAAGGTGGGGCAATTCAACATGGAGAGCATGATGGAACGGCGCGATTTCCTGAGGCAGTTGGCGGCTTGGTCGGCGGGGTTGGCGGCGGGGCCGGCGGTGTTCGAGCTGGCGACGGGAGGGGTGGCGCGCGGGGCGACGGACGGCGCGGGGACGGACGGCGCGGGCGACGGGCCGGTGGTGGCGGTCATCAAGGACGCCGATCATGCCAAGGCGGTGCGGACGGCCATCGAGAAGCTGGGCGGGATCGGGGCGTTCGTGAAATCCGGCGACAAGGTGGTGGTCAAACCGAACATGGGATGGGACCGCACCGTGGAACAGGGCGCCAACACCCACCCGGTGGTGGTGGCGACGCTGGTGAGGCTGGCGCTGGACGCGGGGGCCAAGCAGGTGCTGGTGTTCGACCGCTCGTGCAATGATGCCCGGCGGTGCTACGCCAACAGCGGGATCAAGGCGGCGGTCGAGGCGATCGGGGATGCGCGGGCGCAGATTCCTTTCATCGATGACCGGAAGTTCGCACCGGTGAAAATCCTCAACGGCAAGGCGATCCTGGAGTGGGCGCTGTATCGGGATGCGGTGGAGGCCGACTGCTATATCAACGCCCCGGTGGCCAAGCACCATGGGCTGTCGAAGCTGACGCTGGGGATGAAGAATGTGATGGGGGTGATCGGGGGGAATCGGGGGCAGATCCACCAGTCGATCGGGCAGAAGTTGGCGGATCTGAACACGGTGATCCGGGCGAAGTTGACGGTGATCGACGCCACGCGGATCCTTTTGCGGCATGGGCCGCAGGGGGGGAACCTGGAGGATGTGAAGGTGCTGGACACGGTGATCGCGTCGGCCGATCCGGTGGCGGCGGATGCGTACGCGACAACGCTGTTCGGGATGAAGCCCGAGGAGATCGAATCGACGGTGGCGGCGCACAAGGCGGGGCTGGGGGAGATGGATTTGGCGAAGATGCGGATTGTCGAGGCGTGACGCCGACGGTCGGGGTGTGAAGCCGACTATCGAGGCGCGGCGCCGATGCTCGGGGCGTGGCGCCGATTGTCGGGGCGTGGCGCCGATGGTCGGCGCGGGAAGCAGATTGTCGAGGCGTTAAGGCGATTGTCGGAGCGTAATGCCGATGGTCGGGGTGTGAAGCGGATTGTCGGGGCGTAACACCGATGGTCGGGGCGTGAAGCGGATTGTCGAGGCGTGAGATGAAGTGGTTGTGGCGGCATGTCCCGTTGACAAGCTGGCGTTCGTGGCGGCGGTGGACGCAGGTGGCGTTTTTGCTGCTGTTCCTGTGGCTGTTCCGTCGCACGGAGGATTCGGGCGGCGGGATGGTGAGCGGGTGGGAGGGGCTGTTTTTCCGCATGGACCCGCTGGTGGCGGGCGGGGCGATGCTGGCGGCGAAGGCGTTTTTGTGGGTGATGTGGCCGGCGCTGATTCTGTTGGCGCTGACGGCGGTGTTGGGGCGGTTCTTTTGCGGCTGGATTTGCCCGTTGGGGACGCTGCTGGATGGGTTCCACTGGATGATTTCGCCGGTGGCGCGGTGGGCCAATCGAATCAATCGGGGATGGGTGCGATCGCTGCGGGGGGTGCGATATGCGCTGTTGATCGTGGTGCTGCTGGGGGCGGCGATGGCGCTGCCGGTGGTGGGATGGCTGGATCCGCTGGCTTTGCTGACGCGGGGGTTGGCGTTTTGGGTCGATCCGGCGATCAATCGAGGGGCGTCGGACGGGTCGCTGTGGCTGTTGGATCATGGACCGGAATGGGTGAGCCGATACAGCGAGCCGACGTATGGGTTTTTGAGGGAAAACGCGTTGCCGTTCGCGCAGAAGGCGTATCTGCTGGCGGCGGTGGCGGCGGGGATGCTGGGAGCGGTGTTCCTGTTGGAATTGGTGGCGCGGCGATTTTGGTGCAAATACGTTTGTCCGCTGGGGGCGATGCTGGGGGTGGCCGGTCGGTGGGCGCGGATACAGCGGGTTCCATCGCGGGTGTGCGGGACGTGCAAGGCGAAGGCGGACTGCGGGCAAAGTTGCCGGATGGATGCGTTCGACGGCGACAGGAAATTGGTGCGGGAGGATTGCACGCTGTGCATGGACTGCGTGAGCGCGTGCCCGACGGGTTTGGCTCGGTTCCGCAAGGCGCCGAAGGCCGCGCCGGCGGCGGTGCAACTGTCGCGCCGGGCGTTCGTGGGGTCGATGGCGGCGGGAGTGGCGGTTCCAGCGGTGGCGTATGCGTTGCGGCTGCCGAAGGGGTCGGGGCCGGGGGCGACGATGCTGCGCCCACCGGGATCGGGCGGGGAGGCGGATTTCCTCAACCAGTGCATCCGGTGCGGGGAATGCCTGAAGGTGTGCCCGACCAACGCGCTGCAGCCGGTGTGGTTCGAGGCGGGGGTGAACGGGCT
>JBBSAF010000378.1:0-2677 GCA_038252525.1 Tepidisphaerales bacterium | reverse complement strand
GCGACCACCGCGCCACCGCCGCCCCTCGTCAACACCCACGACCACCACCCCCGGCCCCCATGCACCCCCCGCGACCGCCGCCCATCGTCATGCCCCCGCGCCGCCCGCGACCGCGTGTGAAGCCGTCGCCTTGCCCGGAACAGGCGGACGCCCATCGTCATGCCTCCGCGCCGCCCGCGACCGCCGGTCATCGTCACCGCCCGCCACCGCTCGCGACCTCCGCCCCGCCCCGGCTCGCCCACATCATACAACCCCTCCCATCCCCGCGACATGCCGCCAACCCCTTGGCGCGACCAAGGCGCCGGGGTTGTGTGCGAATCATTCCCGCGTTAATGTTTAGGGGCGCAATGGCGGGCCAACCCCCCGTCCCCGCGTGGTGTGGCACGCATTGCGGACTTGTCAGGCTGAAGGGCTTCATGACCGACATCGCTTCCCGGGATACGCTGACTTCGTCGCGGTCGTCGTGCATCCGCCGCGGCACGATCCACCGCGCACTCCCCGACGCGCCCCCGCTCGCCGACGCCCCCGCCAACTCCCCCGGCGCCCATGCCGCCCCCGACGACGCCTCCCCCCTCGACCACGCCATCGCCAACGCCACCGATTGCCTCGCCGCCCAACAGTTCCCCGAAGGCCACTGGTGCGCCGAGCTCCAGGGCGACAACACCCTCGAATCCGAATACATCCTCCTCCGATTCATCCTCGGCCAGGAAGCCGACCCCGACCTGCCCCTCCTCGCCAATTACATCCGCGACCACCAAACCCCCACCGGCGGATGGAACCTCTACGCCGGCGGCGCCGACGACATCTCCGCCACCGCCAAGGCCTATTTCGCCCTCAAACTCCTCGGCGACGACCCCGCCTCCCCCCATATGAAACGCGCCCGCGACGCCGTCCATCGCCTCGGCGGCGCCGAACTCTGCAACAGCTATTCCAGCTTCTATTTCGCCGCCCTCGGCCAAATCTCGTGGGACGCCTGCCCCGCCATCCCCCCCGAAATCATCCTCCTGCCCAAGTGGTTCTACTTCAACCTCTACAAGGTCTCGGCGTGGACGCGCACCATGATCGTCCCGCTTTCGATCGTCTCGACCTTCCGACCCGTCCGACACCTCCCCGCCCGCCTCGGCATCCCCGAACTCTTCTCCGGCCGCCCCGGCCCCCTCTCCCAGGTCGCCGCATTCCCCACCAGTTGGCGCCAACTGTTCCTCTGGAACGACCAGGCCCTCAAGGAATACGCCCGACTCCCCATCCGACCCTCCCGCAAGGCCGCCATCCAGATCGCCGAGAAATGGCTCCTCGAACACATGGACGGCATCGGCGGACTCGGCGCCATCTTCCCCCCCATGGTCTACATCCTCATCGTCCTACGCCTGCTGGGCTACGCCGATGATCACAAGGCCGTCCAACACGCCGACCGCTACCTCCGCGAACTGTTCGTCCGCGACGGCGACCGCATCCGCATCGCCCCCTGCCATTCCCCCGTCTGGGACACCGCCATCGCCCTGATCGCCATGGCCGACGCCGGCGTCGATCACGACACCCCCGTCGCCCGCCGCGGCGCCCGATGGCTCCTCGACAAGGAGGTCCGTTTCTCCTCCGACTGGCAACTCTCCTGCCCCTCGGTCGAACCCTCCGGCTGGTATTTTGAGTTCGACAACGCCCACTACCCCGACGTTGACGACACCGCCATGGTCCTCATGGCCCTCCAACGCAACGGCGGACCCGCCGCCCGCTCCGCCATCCGTCGCGGCCTCGACTGGCTCTTGGCCTTCCAAAACGACGACGGCGGATGGGCCGCCTTCGACCGCACCAAGGACCGCCCCCTGCTCGAAAAAGTCCCCTTCGCCGACCACAACGCCATGCAGGACCCCTCCTGCCCCGACCTCACCGGTCGCGTCCTCGAGTGCTTCGGCTATTGCGGCTTCCCCGCCAACCACCCCGCCGTCCCCCGCGCCATCGCCTTCCTCCAAAAACACCAAGACCCCTCCGGCGGCTGGTTCGGGCGCTGGGGCGTCAACTACATCTACGGAACCTGGCAGGTGCTCATCGGCCTCAAGGCCATCGGCGCCGACATGGACCAGCCCTTCATCCGCAAGGCCGCCGACTGGCTCCGCAACTGCCAAAAACCCGACGGCTCCTGGGGCGAAACCTGCGACAGCTACATCGACCCCTCCCTCAAGGGCCAAGGCCACTCCACCCCCTCCCAAACCGCCTGGGCCATCATGGGCCTCATCGCCGCCGACGGTCCCTCCACCCCCGCCGTCGCCCGCGGCATCGACTGGCTCATCCGCCACCAACGTCCCGACGGCAACTGGGATGAACACTACTTCACCGGCACCGGCTTCCCCAAGGTCTTCTACCTCAAATACCACCTCTACCGACTCTACTTCCCCCTCATGGCCCTGGCCCGCCATCGGGAAGGAAAAGCGTTGTGAGCGGGGAGGGTTGCGGGTTGCGGGTTGTGAGTTGCGGGTTGCGGAAACAAATGCTGTCCGGCAGGTCTTCTCCGCCTACCTTCCTACCGCCTACCGCTTCCGGTTGTGAGTTGGAGAAAAAGCGGGGTCCGCAAATCCCCTCCGCCTACCCTCCTTCCGCCTACCGCTTCCGGTTGTGAGTTGGAGAAAAAGCGGGGTCCGCAAATCCCCTCCGCCTACCCTCCTTCCGCCTACCGCTTCCGGTT
>JBBSAF010000377.1:0-2694 GCA_038252525.1 Tepidisphaerales bacterium | reverse complement strand
GCCACGAGCAGCTGAATCTAGTCGGAGGAGGTCATTTTGGACGTCGCAGCGCAAAGCCAAGCAATCATGGCATTAGGTTATCCGGGAAGCTCAGTCCCAGGGCAATCCCCCGGCATCGATGGACGCCTCCGACCTCACCCCCACCGTCGCCGATGCCATCCAGCCCAACGGCCTGTGCTTCAGCCCGGATGAAAAACGCCTCTACATCGCCGACTCCGGCGCCAAACCCGGCCTCGTCCGCGTCTACGACGTGGACGGCAAGACCCTGAACAACCCGCGGATTTTCTGCGAAATCGACGCCGGTGTTCCCGACGGCATGCGCTGCGACGCCCAAGGCCGACTCTGGGCCGGCTGCGGCGACGGCGTACAGGTCTTCGCCCCCGACGGAACCCGCCTCGGCCGCGTCCTCACTCCCACCCCCGTCACCAACTGCTGCTTCGGCGGCGAACGTGGCGACGACCTCTACCTGACCGCCTCCACCACCCTCTACCGCATCAAAACCACCACCACCGGCTCGACATCTCATCAACTCCCCAAATAACGGGGACAGGTACCTTTATTTGGGCACGCGGTGGGTGCGTAAATAAATGTACCTGTCCCCGTTATTTGACCGTCCGGTCTTGCCGCGCGGTGAACCGCCCCAAACCCCACCACAACCCCGCCCCGCCGATCATTAATAAAAGCCCCACCCCCATGCTGTAACTCATCTTCCCCACCACCGTCGGCTCGACCCGCAGCATCTCCAGCAAAAAGCGCGTGGACCCCTCCAGCATCATCATCCCCGCGAAAATCCGTCCCGGCACATGCGGCAACGTGAACCACGCCACCAAGAACGCCGCGATCAGCCACGCCGTCAGCGTGCTGTATAGCTGCACCGGATGCACCGCATTCGACCGCTGGCCCGCCGCCAGCGCCGCCCGCCTCGGATCCGCCCCCGCCGACGACCGCGACACCAGTCGGCCATTTCCATCCGCCCACAACCCCATCGGCGGCGCCGATTTCAGCCGTCCATCGGCGTACTGCTCATCATAAGGAATGCTGCCATACGGATAGGTCACCGCCCACGGCAACGCGCACTCGGCCCCGTAACAGCACCCGTTGAGGAAGCACCCGATTCGCCCGAACCCCAAGCCCACCATCAGGCACGGCGCGATGATGTCCATCCCCAGCCGGATCGGCGCCTTTTTCCACATCCCGTACGCCACCGTCGCCGGAAACGCCAATAAAAATCCGCCGTAATACGTCAGCCCCCCCGAACTGAGATTGATCGCGGCCCACAGATTTTGTCCGAGGGATCGGTCCGCCCGCGTGAACTCCCCCAGGTGTTCCAGCACGTGCGATAGCCGCGCCCCCGCGATCCCCGCCACCAGCGCGATCAACCCGGCATTCACGAACAAGTCCGGGTTCATTCCCGACCGCCGGGCCAGAAACTTGGCCAGTTCGATGGCCGTGAAGAAGCCGATCACCAGCATCAATCCGTACCCGAAAATCGGTATTTCCCGGCCGAACAGATGAAGGCGAAACAGTTCTTGGAGCATGGCCGATCCGCCCCGGTTCAGTCGATTTTCGATTTGTGGTGCAGCGTCTCGGTCACGCGGTTCTCCGAATCCACGATCACCACCCGCGAGCGATGCCCCGTCGCCTCGTCCGGCATCATCAACCCGAACCCCATGACGATGACCTTGTGCCCCACCTGCGTCAGCCGGGCCGCCGCCCCGTTGATCCCGATGATCCCGCTGCCCGGCTCCCCGGCGATGATGTAGGTCTCGAACCGCCCGCCATTGTCGCAGTCGGCCACGATCACCGCCTCGTTGGGCATAAGCCCCGACGCGGCCAACAGTTGCGAGTCGATGGTGATGCTCCCATGATAATTCACATCGGTGAACGTCACGGTCGCGCGATGAATTTTCGCCTTGAGCAGTTTCAGCAGCATCGGGGGAATTGTATGTCCCCGATCCCCCGTCGCAAACCCATCCCCTCCATCGCGCCGCCCTAACCGTTCCCCCCGCGTCCTGTCTGTCCTATAGTGTCCGCCGCCAGGGGGATTCGGTGTCGTTTCCAAGGTTCGGAACATGCTTCGTTGGACGATCGCCATTTTTCTGCTGATCGGCGCCGCCGCCGCCCCCGTCGGCGCCCAAATCGACCGCCGCGCGGTGGTCGAATCCGCCACCGCCGACGCCGTCAACCGTCTTTACGCCCAAATCGCCCCCGAAGTCCTCGCCCAGGGCGTCACCGTCAAACAGCTCATCGACGCCACCGATGGCCAAGAGGTCAATGGCCGCGAGATCCTCTGGACGACCCTCCAGCGGGCCGAGCAGATCGGCGGCCCGCGATGGATCGACGAGGGCTCCTGCCAAGTCAAATTGTCCATCGGCGGCGCCCCCGTCGCGTCCGCGCTCAGCAAGATCGCGGTCTCCGACCCCTATCACAGCCCCGTGGACGCCGGCGCCCTCCAGTGGGCGCTGCGCGATTGGAACCAAAAGACCTTCACCGCCACCGGATCCAGCAATGGTCTCGCCCCGCCCGCCGAAACCCGCACGACCGCGCCCCCGCCTTGGCCGACCGATCCCGGCACCGCCCCCGCGCCCCCGCCTTGGCCGGGTGATTCCGGCGATCAACCCGCCACCGCGCCATCGTCCGGCCCGTCCACCCGTCCGCAGCCGGCGGCCCTCATCATTCCGCGTCCCCCCGACT
>JBBSAF010000376.1:0-2696 GCA_038252525.1 Tepidisphaerales bacterium | reverse complement strand
GTTGTTGATCTGATTCGGGTAATCCGACCGTCCCGTCGCCACAATCGCATCCGGGCGCGCGGCCTTGGCCAATTCGTATTTGATCTCCGGATCGGGGTTCGACAGCGCGAAGATGATCGGCTTGTCGGCCATGGTCTTGACCATCTCCTCGGTCAGGATGTTGGGCGCGCTCAGCCCATAAAATACATCGGCCCCGGCCATGGCATCGGCCAGCGTGCGGTGCTCGGTCTCCAGGGCGAAGCGCTCCTTGTAGACATTCATCCCCTTGGTTCGCCCCCGGTGCACCACGCCGGTCGAATCGACCATCATGATGTTCCCCGACGGGACGCCGAGCATGATCGCCAGGTTGGCGCAGCTTGTGGCCGCCGCCCCGGCGCCGCCGATGACGATGCGGATGTTCGATGGCGTCTTGCCGACCAGTTCCAGGGCGTTGATCAGCCCCGCCCCGGTGATGATGGCCGTGCCGTGCTGGTCGTCGTGGAACACCGGGATGTCCAGCCGCTCGCGCAGGCGCGTCTCGACGATGAAGCACTCGGGAGCCTTGATGTCCTCGAGGTTGATGCCCCCGAATGTCGGCGCCAGGGACGCGATGATCTCGACGAGCATCTCCGGGTCGGTGCAATCGACTTCCAGGTCGAACACGTCGATGTCCGCGAACTTCTTGAACAACACCCCCTTGCCTTCCATCACCGGCTTGCTCGCCAGCGGGCCGCGATTGCCCAGTCCCAGGATCGCGGTGCCGTTGGATATGACGGCCACCAGGTTTCCCTTGGCGGTGTATTCATACGCCATGGCCGGATCGGCGGCGATCGCCAGCACCGGCTCGGCCACCCCCGGCGTATACGCCATCGACAAATCCCGCTGGGTGGCGAGCGGTTTGGTCGGCTGCACGCAAATCTTGCCCGGCCGGCCATCGAGACGGTGATAATCCAACGCTTGTTGACGACGATCCGAAGGAGTGACGCTCATGGGGTGGAATCCGTGAAGGGCAGAACATCATGAATATCCCGAATGACAGGGCATAGAAGACATTCCTCACGTCCTCAATGCAACGCCTCGTGCGGGGATTTTATATAAAAACATGCGGCATGTGCGGTCTTGCGGCGCCCGTCCGATCCACGGGAATGCCGCGCCCCGTCGCGCCGGAAATGCGGTCCAGCGGGGACTGGCGTCTCGTGAACCCAACAGGGAAGCCCGGCCCCACTCGCGCTGGAAAGAGGGGCGCCCACCCCGACGCCCCTCAAAGGCCCGCCGGCGCCGGTCGGCCCAGGTGGATCGCCAGCACCGTCACATCCGCCGGCGTGATCCCGCTGATTCGCATCGCCTGACCGAGGCTGCGCGGGGTCAACAGTGACAGCTTCTGTCGCGCCTCGTTGCGAAGCCCCTTCACCGCCGCGTAGTCCAACCCCGGCGGGATCAGCTTTTGTTCCAACCGCGAGAAGCTCGCGACCTGACGATCCTGACGGGCGATGTAGCCGGCGTATTTCACCTTCGTCTCCACGCGCTGCCCGATCGCGACGGGAATGGACGCCACCTCCGCCGAATCGGCCGCCAACGACGCCCAATCGCGGTCCGGCCGACGCAGCGTCTCAACCAGCCGGCGATCGACCAGTAGCGCCATCGCCGCCTCCACCGCCTCGCGGGTGGCCGAATGCGATTGCCAGCGGACATCATCGACCAATCCGATCTTCCTTCCGATCTCGGTCAACCGCTCGTCGGCGTTGTCCCCGCGCAACTGTAGCCGATGCTCGGCCCGGCTGGTGAACATCCGGTATGGCTCGGTGGGGCATTGGGTCACCAAGTCGTCGATCAGAACGCCGATATACGCCTGGTCGCGCCGCAACACGAAATCGTCCGGTTCATCGCGCGCGAACCGAGTGGCGTTGATCCCGGCGATCAACCCCTGCGCCGCGGCCTCCTCGTAGCCGCTGGTCCCGTTGATTTGCCCGGCCAGATACAATCCATCGACCGCCTTGGTCGCCAACGTCGAGCCGATTTGCGTCGGCCAAACCATGTCGTATTCGACCGCGTACCCGTACCGCAGGATTCGCGCCCGTTCCAGGCCGGGGATGAGCCGAACCATCTCATCCTGCACGTCGGCCGGCAGGCTGGTGGGGATGCCGTTGCAATAAATCTCGTCGGTGTCGAGTCCCTCGGGTTCCAGGAAAACATGATGCGATGACTTATCGGCGAAGCGAACGACCTTGTCCTCGATGCTTGGGCAATAGCGCGGGCCTTGCGACTGGATCTGCCCGCTATACATCGGCGCCCGGTGCAGATTCGCCCGGATCACCGCATGAACCGCCTCGTTGGTCGATCCCAGCCAGCAGGCCACCTGCGGGAGCGGAGGCGCCCAGTCCCCGGCGTACTCATTCAAATGCGAAAAGGGCAGGGGGGATTCATCGCCGGGCTGACGCTCGAATTGGCTGTAATCAATCGAATCGGCCGCCAATCGCGGCGGGGTACCGGTCTTGAGCCGGCCCATGTCCAGCCCCAACTCCCGCAGCGCCGCCGACAGCCCGACCGCCGGCGGCTCGCCAAACCGCCCGCCGGTGGTTTTCATCTCCCCCGTGTGCATCAACCCGCGCAAAAACGTCCCCGTGGTCACGATCACCGCCGATGCGTTCAACGTCCGTCCGTCGGCCAACGTCACGCCCGTCACCCGGCGCCGATCGCCCCGGTCGTCGGTGATGAAC
>JBBSAF010000375.1:0-2710 GCA_038252525.1 Tepidisphaerales bacterium | reverse complement strand
CGCGGGCGACCTCGACCTCGTATTTGGCCTCGTCCTCGAGGATTTTTTCGAGGACTTCGACGATGTCCTGTTCGTCATCGACGATCATGATGCGGGTGCAGCCGGTCATCAGCCCGTTGAGGGGCATGCCGTGCTGCTTCATGAAACGGATGAGCTGGTTGAGGGGGATGCGGCGGTCCTTGCTGCCGGGGATGCGGTAGCCGTGGAGGGTGCCGGAGTCGAACCATTTGCTGACGGTTCGCGGGGCGACATTGCAGATTTTGGCGACCTCGCCCGTGGTCAACACATCCTTCATTTTCGTGCCGTTCATCGCATTTTCTCCTGCGGGGGCGAAGGCCACCAGGCGTCCGGCCGATCCGCGTATGACAAACGTCCGGCGAAGCGCGTTTGCTACCCTTATTATCGTCAGGCGGGCGAAGGGCTTTAGAGGGAATGCGCAGTTTTTGCCGGTGGCGGTGGAAAGGGTGGGATGGGGGGATTTATCGGACTGTTCCACGCGACGAAACGCGCTACGGGTTTCGTTGCGATGGTCCGGGGGCATGCGGTTTGACTTGCGGCGGCGGCGCGGCGACAGTCGGATCCATGCGGGTTTTGTACGTCCATCCGAACCATCCGGCCCAATTCGGACACATCGCCGAGAAGCTGGCGGGCGAACATGGATGGCGATGCTGGCACTGTTCGGAGACGCCGGGGGGCGTGGTTCGGGGGGTGGAGAAGATCCAATACAAGCTCGCCGGCGGGGCGACGGCGCGGACGCATTTTTGTTCGCGGACGTTCGAGAACGGGGTATGGCATTGCGATGCGGTGTACGCGGCGCTGAAGGCCCGCCCGGACGTGACGCCGGATCTCATCGTGGGGCACTCGGGGTTCGGCAGCACGCTGTTCCTGAGGGAGTTGTATCCCGGGACGCCGATCGTGAACCTTTTCGAGTATTACTATCGTCCGCACGATCCGCTGAGCGACATGGATTTCCGGCGCGATTTGGGGTGGCCGGTGGATGCGGCGAAGTATCAACGATCGCGGTGTCGCAATGCCATGATCCTGCTGGATTTGCAGAACTGCGACGCGGCGTACGCGCCCACGGAGTTCCAGCGGGACCGGTTTCCGGCGGAATATCGGGAGAAGTTGCAGGTGCTGTTCGACGGGGTGGACCGGTCGGTGTACCACGGTCACGACGATGCGTTGCGGCCGGCGATGGGGGAGCGGAAGCCGCGGGGGGTGGCGGGGGTGACGGTGGCGCCGCGGACGCGGATCGTGACGTATGTCAGCCGGGGGTTCGAGTCGCTGCGGGGATTCGACATTTTCATCCGGGCGGCGCGGCGGATCATGGAGCGTTTCGGCGATGTCCATTTTTTCGTGGTGGGTTCGGACCGGATCGCCTATGGGGGTGACGCGGGGCACATCGCGCCGCACGCGACGTTCGCGCAGTGGACGTTGGCGCACCATCCGATCGACCCGCGCAGGCTCACGTTCCTCGGCAGGTTGGCGCCGGGGGATTTGGGACGTTTGCTGGCGGCGAGCGATTTGCATTTGTATTTGACGGCGCCGTTCGTGTTGTCGTGGAGCATGATGGACGCGATGAGCTGCGGGGCGGTGGTGCTGGGGTCGGACACGCCGCCGGTGGCGGAGATGATCGAGGAGGGGCGAACGGGGCTGCTGACGGACTTTTTCGATGTCGAGCGGTGGGCGGATCGGGCGATCGAGGTGTTGGGGGATCCCGATGCGTTCCGGGGGGTGGGCCGGGCGGCGGAGCGGATGATCGCGGAGAAATATTCGTTGGAGGTGATGCTGCCGAGGATGATGACGATGTGCGAGCGGGCCGTGGCGGGCGGGTCGCGGTCGGCGTGATGGGGGGGGGGAATGGTTGCGAGTTGTGAGTTGGGGGTTGTGAGTTGGGGGTTGGGGGTTGGGGGTTGGGGGTTGGGGGTTGCGGGTTGCGGGTTGAGAGTTGAGAGTTGAGAGTTGAGAGCAGGGACAACGGATTGTCGGCTCCGCCATCCGCCTACTCTCCACTACCAACTATCAACCGCCAACTGCCTTCCGCCCACTGGCAACTGACAACTGTCAACCGACAACTGCTCTTCAATGCATATCCTCGCCGCCGGCGCCTTCGATGGTGCCTTCGGCGATCTTGAGGTCCTCGCGGCGCTGGATTTTGTCGACCTTGCCGTCGCGAATCCAGAAGATGCGGTCGGAGACCGCGAGCATTTTGTGGTCGTGGGTGGCGCTGATGATGGTGACGCCGCGTTCCCTGTTGAGCTGGCGGAGCAATTCGATGATGAGCTTGCCGGTTTGCAGGTCGAGGTTTCCGGTGGGTTCGTCGGCGAGGATGATGGCGGGATCGTTGGCGAAGGCCCGGGCGATGGCGACGCGTTGTTGTTGGCCACCGGACATTTCAGAGGGTTTGTTGACCATGCGGTGGCCGAGCTCGACGCGTTTGAGGATGTCGGCGGCCTTGTCCTGTGCCTCGGCGGTGTTCATGCCGGCGAAGATCATGGGCATCATGACGTTTTCGAGGGCGGTCATGACGGGGATGAGGTTGAAGGTCTGGAAGATGTAGCCGATCTTGTGGCATCGCATCCAGGCGAGCTCGTAGGCGTCGAGCTGGGCGATGTCCACCTCGTCGATGTAGACCTTGCCCTCGGAGGGTTTGTCGAGGCCGCCGATCATGTTGAAAAGCGTGGATTTTCCGGAGCCGGAGGGGCCCATG
>JBBSAF010000374.1:0-2738 GCA_038252525.1 Tepidisphaerales bacterium | reverse complement strand
GCGCCGCCGGGCCCACGCAACTGGCGAATTGCCCCAGCCGGCTCTCGACGTTCCAAACCTTCCCGAGTTTCCCCGAACGCATCGCGGCCACCACCGTCAGATAATCCACATCCCATCGTCGATTGTGGAAAACCCCCAACACCAATCCACGACGATCGGCCTCTTCGACCATCCGCCGCGCCTGATTCCCATCCAGCGCCATGGGCTTCTCGACCATGACATGCTTGCCGGCCGCCAGCGCCGCCATCGCCTGGTCGTAATGCATCGCCGTCGGCGTGGTGATGAGGAGGGCGTCGATGCCCCGGTCGTCCAGCAGCGCCTCGGCCGACTCGACAGCGCGGAATCCCGCCGCCGTCGCCATCTCCCGGCGCGCCGCCGTCACATCCGCCACCCCCGTGACGACGCCCCCCGCCTCCGCGATCCACCGCGAATGCTCCGCCCCGATCCGCCCGTAACCGATGATGCCTGTGGACATGGATACCAAGTGGGCGGAAGGAAGGCAGGCGGTGGGCGGATATGGAAAACGCAATTTTTCCGCCTACCGCCTACTCTCCTTCCGCCTACCCTCCTCTATCAGTACGCCACCGCGAAGATCACTTGCGTCCGCGTCGGCTTGCCGGTGAACACGTCGGCGCCCTCGCCACCGGGCTGCTCCAGCGGGATGCAGCGGACCGTCGCCTTGGTCTGTTCCTTGATTTTCGCCTCGCTCGCCGCATCCGGCTCGAACCAACATCGCACGAAGCCGCCGTCGGTTTCCAAAATCCGCTTGAGCTCCTCGTAATTCGCCGCCTCCCGCGTGTTGACCGACCGATACGCCACGGCGTTGTCGAACATCATCCGATGGATCTCGTCGAGCCTCCCGGCCAGCCACGGCCCCGTCGCCTCGGACGCCGCCAGGACGCTCTTGTCGCGGTCCACCCGGCGTTTCAACACGACATTCCCCGCCTCGACATCGCGCGGGCCGACCTCCATTCGCAGCGGCACGCCGCGCTGTTCCCAGTGATATTGCTTGTCCCCCGGCCGGGCATCCCGCCAATCCACCACGATCCGCTGATGTGTCCGCGGATCGTAAAAATACCGCTCGATCCCCTTCGTCCCGCGATTCATCCCCGCCGCCAATTCCTTGTCGCCGACCAGTTGCCCCAGCAGCCCGTCGATGAACGCCCGAACCTTCGCCTCCTCCTCGGCGGTCTTGAAAATCGGCACGATCGCCAACACGTCCGGCGCCACCCGCGGCGGCAGCACCAGCCCCTCATCGTCGCTGTGGGCCATGATCATCGCCCCGATCAGCCGCGTGCTCACCCCCCAGCTCGTCGTCCACACCAGCTGCTGTTTCTGATCCCGACCCAGGAACTTGATGTCGAACGCCTTGGCGAAGTTCTGGCCCAGGAAGTGGCTCGTCCCCGCCTGCAACGCCTTGCCATCCTGCATCAACGCCTCGATGCAGTACGTCGTCACCGCGCCGGGGAACTTCTCGCTGTCGGTCTTGGTTCCCTTCAGCACCGGCATCGCCAGCACGCTCTCCGCGAAGTCGGCATAGACATCCAGCATCTTCAACGTCTCGGCCACCGCCTCCTCCGAGGTCTCGTGGGCCGTGTGCCCCTCCTGCCACAGGAACTCCGCGGTCCGCAGGAACAGCCGTGTCCGCATCTCCCAGCGCATCACGTTGCACCACTGGTTGATGAGGATCGGCAGGTCGCGGTGGCTCTGAATCCACTGGGCGTACATGTGCCCGATGATCGTCTCGCTGGTCGGGCGGATCACCAGCGGCTCCTCCAGCGGCGACGCCGGACGCAATTCCCCCGGCTTGTCCGACTTCTCCAGCCGACTGTGCGTCACCACCGCGCACTCCATCGCGAACCCCTCGACATGCTGCGCTTCCTTGGCCAGGAACGACGCCGGAATCAGCAGCGGGAAATAGGCATTGACGTGCCCCGTCCGCTTGAACCGCCCATCGAGATCCGCCTGGATCGCCTCCCAAATCGCATACCCCTCCGGCCGGATCACCATGCACCCGCGCACCGGCGAATAATCCGCCAACTGCGCCGCCTTGATCACGTCCAGATACCACTGCCCGTAATCCTCCGACCGCTTTTTGATGTTCTTGGCCATATGGCGCGCCAGTTTAGCGAAGGGGCGATGAGTTGCGAGTTGGCGAGGAACCAGTTGCGGGTTGCCAGTGGGTTGGGATGCGGTTGTACGTTGCCAGTTGCGGGTTGTAAGCAAGAGGGCCTCCTCCCTCGTCTCCGCCTGCCTTCCTTCCGCCGAGCGCCCCGTCCTCTGTCTTGCGTCCACCCTGCTCCCGCCGACCGCCCACCGGGGAATCGCGGTGTCGGAAGTTGGATTCCGCATCCCCCCACGCCACACCAAATGACGCGAAATTGCGAGCTATTTGCGCGAAATGGACTCAGCCAGGGGGCACGCGATCCCCTTTCGCTCCGGTATCCGCAAAGGTAAACTAATGCCGGTCCAAACGGGAGACCGTCACATGATGAAAAACTTTTCCGCGGCGATGTTGGTGGTTGGAATGTTGGTGGTCGCGTTTGGCTGCGATAACTCCACGGCCCAAAGGGAGCCGGCGGGCGCTGATGCCACAACCAAGCCCAAGGAACTGGTCCTGGACCTGGGCAACAAGGTCACACTGAAACTGCTGCAGATCCCGGCGGGCAAATTCCTCATGTGCAGCCCGAAGGATGAGAAGGATCGCAGCGACGGCGAAGGTCTGCCGCCCGGCAAAT
>JBBSAF010000373.1:0-2749 GCA_038252525.1 Tepidisphaerales bacterium | reverse complement strand
GGGACGTAGCTCTTCAAGGGAGAATGAAAGAGGCTGTAGCTCTTCATCCCGTTTCGTCTCTTCGCGTCGGCACAAAATCCACAGTTCCATCGACGAGCACGGGCGCATCGCCGAGGGGGCGGGGCGCTTGGGGGACCGGGGGCGCATCGCCGCCGTTCACATTGCCCGACCGGCGGGGGCGGGTAAAGTGGGGGCATCGTCGCCGAACCTTCCACAATCTCGCGTTGGCCGGTGCTGGTCGTGCTTTTGGCGACGGTGGCGGTGTATTGGCCGGTGACGGGGTTCGAGTTCGTCGGGTGGGACGATGTGGACAATGTTTCGGTGAATCCGCAAATGAACCCGGTGACGGGCGAATCGTGGCGGAGGTTCTGGACCGAACCGTATCGCAACATGTACATCCCGCTGTCGTACAGCCTCTGGGCCGCGATCGCCCAGGTCGGGCGGTCGAGCGCCCCCGACGCCGACGGGGTGACGCTCAATCCGTATGTGTTCCACACCGCGAATTTGGCGCTGCACCTGCTGGCGGCGTGGCTGGTGCATGGGATCCTCATGCGGCTTTTGGATCGGCCGTGGGCGGCGTGCGCGGGGGCGGTGGTGTTCGCGGTCCACCCGCTCCAGGTCGAGCCGGTGGCGTGGGTGACGGGACTCCGCGATGTGTTGGGCGGGGTCTTGGCGCTGGCGGCGATCCGCGGATTCATCGAGGCGATGTCGATCGGGATGCCCCTTGAAGGGGAGGGCGCACCGGATGAGGGAAGATCGTCGAGGGACGCCCCTTTCGCGGGAACACCACCGCTTCCATACGGTCGCGGCTCGTCGGGAGGGGAGGGGACGCGGCTTGCTGAAGGTCGCGCGGGGGCGCCCCGCCGCCGTCCCCATTCGATACAAGGCGAGGATGACAGCGCTCAACGGCGGTTTTCACAACCTCCAAACCCCACTTCTCCCGGTCGTGCCCCCGGACGGGGCCGAGGCGGCCCCGCGACGGAGGTGGAGGCTGTCGCTCCCGGTCCTGCACTTGGACCCGGTCGAGGCGGCCCCGCGACGGAGGTGGGGGCTGTCGCTCCCGGTCCTGCACTTGGACCCGGTCGAGGCGGCCCCGCGACGGAGCAGGGGGTTGCTTGCATTGACGGCATGGGGCGATGGGGGTGGTGGACGTTGGCGACCGCGGCGTTCATTGCGGCGATGCTCGCCAAGCCGGCGTCGGTGGTGGTCGTCGGCATGGCCGGGGCGATGTTGCTCCTGTGGGATCGACGGCGGTGGAAGGCCGCCTGGCCGCTGGGGATTTGGGTGGCGCTGGCGGGATTTTTCGCGGTGCTGACAGCGCGGGTGCAGTCGGCGGCGGCGACGGTGGATGTGCCGATCGCCACGCGGTTGTGGGTGGCGGCGGACGCGGTGGGATTTTATTTGCGGCAACTGGTCTGGCCGCGGCATCTGGCGATTGATTATGGGCGTTCGCCGAAATGGTTGATGGCGAATGGATCGGCGGGATTGGCGATCGGGGCGACGGTCGTGGTGATCGCGGCGCTCGTCGTCGGCCGGCGGCATCGGATGGTGTGGGCGGCGACGGGGATTTTCCTGACGGTCCTGGCGCCGGTGTCGGGAATCGTGAAGTTCGACTTCCAGGTCTTCTCGACGGTGGCCGACCGGTATGCGTATCTGGCGATGCTCGGACCGGCGCTGCTGTTGACGGCGGCCATGGCGCGGTGGCCGAAACCGGGGGTGGCGGTCGGGGTGGGATTGGCGCTGGCGGCCTACGGGGCGCGGGCGTATGCCGCGACGCGGGCCTGGCGCGACTCCGGGGCGCTGTTCGCCGCGGCGCTGGAGGTGAATCCCACCAGCCTGGCGGCCAACAACGCCTCGGGGCAGATGTTGGCCAAGGCCGGGGATTTCGACGGGGCGTTCGCGGCCTATCGCCGGGCCTTGGGACGCGACCCGGATTACGCGATCACCCACTACAATTTCGCCAACGCGCTTTTGTTGGCCGGGGGGGCGACGGAGGCGGTGGCGGAGTATGAATTGGCGATGCGCGGGCTGGATTATCCGTTCATCGCCAACAATTATTCGGTGGCGCTCGTGGGCCTGGGACGGTTCGACGAGGCCGAGGCGGTGTTGCGCAAGGCGCTGGTCCGTTGGTCGGGCAACACGGAGCTCCACACCAATCTCGGGCAGTTGCTGGCCATCAAAGGCGCCGTCGCCGAGGGGATGGTCGAGTTGCGGACGGCGATCCGCCTGGACCCGACCAACCGCAAGGCGGCGGAGAACCTGGCGAAACTCGAACGCCGCGTGAAATGAAGGTGCCGGCGACGAAGCCCGGCTCGTGATCGCGCTCGTTGATGAAGGGGCGGCCAACCCCGTGTCCCGGCCGCGCGAGGCGTCAGGGATGGGTGGGATCGTGGCGTCGTCGCCAGGCCGATGGGGTTTCGCCGGTGAATTGACGAAATACGCGGCTGAATCGCTGGGCGCTGGGAAACCCGCTTTGCCGGGCGATCCGGGGTCCGCCGCAGGTTCAGCTTCGACGCCGTCTGGCCGACCCACACCGCGTCGCGGCATTTCGAGAAGCGTACCACGGGACCTGTCCGGCGTGAAGAGCTACGTCCTCTTCATTCGTTCTCATTCGTTCCTACGTCCCCTTCATTCGTTCCGTGAAGAGCTACGTCCCCTTCATTCGCTCCCGGCGTGAAGAGCTACGTCCTCTTCATTCGTTCTCATTCGTTCCTACGTCCCCTTCATTCGTTCCGTGAAGAGCTACGTC
>JBBSAF010000372.1:0-2770 GCA_038252525.1 Tepidisphaerales bacterium | reverse complement strand
TGTGAGGGGGGGAGGAGAGGTTGTAAGTTGTAGGTTGTAAGTTGTAAGTGGAGAAGGAATTGGGGGGGTTGCGAGTTGCGTGTTGCGGGTTGTGAGTGAGGACGGAGGAAGCGGTTGCGTTATTCCGCCTACCTTCCTTCTGCCTACCGCCTACCGTCTTCTGCCTTCCGCCTTCCGCCAACTTCCGTTATCCCGCATGGGCGGCGCGGTGGGCGAGGGCGTGTTGGTAGATGGCCATGAGGGCTTCGTGGTTCGCGGCGGGGGTGTAGAGGCGGAGATACCGGGCGCGGGCGGCAGCGCGCATCGAGGGGCGATCTGGGATCGACAGCGCGGCGGCGGCGAGGGCATCGGGGTCGCCGGGGACGAACAGTTCGCCGGTGTGGTCGGGGGTGATGAGGGTGGACATGGCGCCAAGGTCGGAGGCGACGACGGGGGTTCCGGCGGCGAAGGCTTCAATGATCGTGCGCGGGAGGCCCTCGAACCAAATCGACGGGAAGAGCAGCACGGCGGCGTCGGCCATGAGGGCGGCGATGCGATCGGGGGGCTGTCGGCCAAGCCATTGGATTTTCGGGTTGGACGAAGCGGCGGCGCGCACGGCGTCGGCGAGGGGACCGTCGCCGGCGATTTTCAGCGGCATTTTGGCGGTGATTTTGGGAGCGGCGCGGAGGAGGGTTTCGATGCCTTTTTCGGGGCTGAGTCGGCCGACGAACAGGGCGTAGCCGCCAGCGCCGGCGCCGGGGCCGGGATCGGGATCGAGGAAGTTGGGTTTGACGGCGATGCGGTCGGGGGGCAGCCCGCCTTGGATGAAGATTCGCCGGCCGGATTCGGTGAGGGCGATGTAGCGGTCCACATCGCGGGTGTAGGCGCCGCGGCGGCGTTGGATGATGAGCATGGCGGCGGCGGTGGCGCTGGCGAGTCGGCTGTCGCGATAGCAGGCGTGGAGGGCGCCGGGGAGGGGGGATTGGCCGAGGCAATCGGTGCAGACGCGGCCGTCGCGGAGGAAGGTGGCGGCGGGGCACAGCAGCCGGAAATTGTGGAGGGTCTGGACGACGGCGGCGCCGGCGCGTCGGGCGGCGCGGTAGGCGGCGGGTGAGATCAGCGGGACGGTGGTGTGGAACTGGACGATTTCGATGGCGTCGGCGGCGACGATCTCGGCGATGTCGCGGGCGGCGACGGGGTTGTGGATGGTGCGGGCGGCGAGGGTCAGTTTCGACATGCCATTGATGGCGTCGTTGTGGATGACGTGGCGGCGCACGGGGTGGCCGCGCGAGACGAGCAGGTCGTGCTCGGCGGCGAAGACCTGGTCCTCGCCGCCGGGCTGCTGGTAGAAGTTATGGACGAGCAGGATTCGCATGGGGGGCGGGGGGGGTGTCCTCGTCGTCGGGGAGGGTTTGGGGGGCGTGTTTGAAGATCCAGAGGGCGGCCATGCCCACGCCGAAGACCGTCCAGAACCAGATGCCGCCCATGGGGCCTTCGAGGAAGACGTCGAAGGAGGCGTTGACGAGGAAGGCGAGCCAATAGGCGATGAGGAAGGCGAAGAATCGGGACCAGCGTTTTTGGCCGGCGATTCGGGCGATGAGGTAGGCGCGGAAGGTCATGACGAGCCAGGAGAGCTGGACGGCGATCCAGAGGCAGAGCAGGGGAACGCCGCCTCGGGCGAGGTACATCATGTGGGCGTTGTGGGGATTGCGGAGGGAGTGGTCGGCCATGACCTGGTATCCGTCGGCGTCGGCGAGGTTGATGCCGAAACCCTTGCCGGTCCAGAAATATTTCCCGTGGAAGGTGTATTCCACGATGTCCGACCACCAGTTGAGGCGCCACTGCTTGGTGCCCTGCATGTCGCCGCGGTCGGCGCCGCCGAAGGTGCTGGCGATGTTCTCGATGAGCTGATTGACCGAGAGGTCGCGCCCGCGTTCCTCGTAGACGGCGACGCGGAGGTCGAGGCTCCAGGCGATCACCAACACGACGATGACGACGAAAAGCAGTCGCAAGGTGAGCCGGCTCAGGGGCAGGAGCAGGGCGACGACGATCGCGCCGGCGGCGAAGCTGGCGGTGGCGGCGCGCCCGGTGACGTTGAGGGCGAGATTCAAGGGCAGCAGCGCCAATGAAAGCCATGGGGAGACGATGGCCCCGGCGCCGACGAGGTAGGCGTAGACGCCGGTGAGGTGGACGGACTGGTCGCCGCCCTTGACATCGACCAGGGGCACGTGCGTGCCGGGGATGGTGGGCAGATACGGTCCCATGCGGGTGAGGATCCAGGCGACCGGGCCGAGGATGAGCAGGAGCTTGATGAGAGTGCGATAGCGGGCGTCGAGGGCGGCGAGGCGGGCGGGTTTGGCGGCGAGGAGGGTGGCGACGATGAGGGCGAAGGCGCTGTAGCCCCAGGAGACGCCGTCGCGGGCGGCGTCGAGGCCGTGGACCGAAAACTGGGGAATCGTGCAGCACGCGCCCCACAGCATGAAACCGATGAGCCACCAGGCGATGCCGGAGCCGAGGATGCGGCCCATGTGGCGGCAGGTGAAGAGAGTGGCGACGCCGAGGACGAGGGTGAGCTCGCCGATGAAAAGCGGGGGGACGCCGAGATAGGCGAAACCGCGCCCGACCAGGGCGTACCCGGCGAGGGTGAACATCAAGAGACCGATCCAGTGGTCGGCGATGGAATCGAGGATCGCGTGGGCGCGGCGGGGCGCGGCCGGGGCGAGGGCGTCCGGGGGGAGGGGCGAACGAAGTCGGGAGGCGAGGCGGGTCAAGGGCGCACCGCCGGCGCGAG
>JBBSAF010000371.1:0-2770 GCA_038252525.1 Tepidisphaerales bacterium | reverse complement strand
CCCTTTGTTCCGGGTGGTTGCCGGGCCGGGGGGCGTTGGTACGATGGGGGGATGAAAACCACGTTATGGGCGCGATGGGCGGTGGTGGCGTTGGGGGCGGGGGTGATGATGGGGACGGCGCGGGGGGCCGATACGCCGACGGCGACGGAGGCGCCCAAGGCGGCCGACGGGGGGCAAATCGACGAGGCGACGCGGACCATGATCGACTCGCTGGTCGATGAGCTCGCCAATGGCGACAACGACGCCGCGGCCGATGCGCGAAAGCAGCTCATCCAATTGGGGCCGGTGGCCAAGGGAAGGCTGGTGGAGCTTCAGAAGGAGACCAAGGACGGGCGGATGCGGATGGTGCTTCGGCAGGTGATGGCGGAGATCGACGCCAGCGCCCCGCCGGTGGGGAAGATGGAGCAGGCGACGGTGAAGTTCCCGCTGAACCCGCCGCCGATCTCGCTGGACCTGAAGGGGGCGACGTTGGATGTCGCGATGGGGGAACTGGCGAAGGTGACGGGGGTTCCGTACAGCGTCAATGAGAACAACGGGGGTCGGCGGGGTGGCCGATTCCCGGAATTGGTGGCGAACATCCACTTGGAGAAGGTCTCGTTCGCCGAGGCGGCGGACGGAGTGGGGGATGCGTACGGGGGGCAGGTCCAATTGAACGAGGGCAACCTGCGGTTCGACCCGAATTCCAGGCCGGTTCAGCGGCGTGGTGCAGATCGCCCGCGACCGGGAGGGGCGCCGGCGGGCGATGAGGGCGCCCCGGCGCGGCTGGCGTTGACGATGCTGACGCGCAACCAGCAGATGAATTTCGGGGGGGAGGCGGGCAAGCAGGAGCAGTTCATCGCGGTGTTCGATCTGCGGCTGGATCCGCGGATCCGGGTGGCCGGGCAGCCGCGGGTGACGCTGGAGGAGGCGGTGGACGACAAGGGACACAACCTGAGGCCGGACAAGGCGCCGATGCGGATGATGGGATACGGCGGGATGGGGCGGGGGATGGCGGTGCAGGTGGAGTTGAAATATCCCGACCGCGACGCCGGGGAGCGGATCGCCAAGCTCAAGGGGAACGTGGCGATGGAGGCGATCACCGAGGCGACGGTGCTGACGATCGCGGATGCCACGCAGGCGACCAACCAGAAGGCGGAGATCGGCGGTGCGCGGTACACGATCGTGTCGCTGACGCCCGGTGACAACGGCCGGCGGGTCGAAGTGCGACTGGTGATGGAAAACCTGTCCATGAAGACCGAGCAATGGCGGCAATACACGCAGGACATCCACCAAACCATGGCCCGGAGCCTGACGGTGACGGACGCCAAGGGGCGGGTGCTGCGGAGCCAGGGCGGGGGCGGGGGCGGGCCACCGACGCGGCTGGAATACACGTTCAACTACGGGACGGACAATGGCGAGGCGATGGCGCTGCCGCTGTCGTTGCGGTTGGAGTTGCCGAACAAGACCGAGATGTTGACGATCCCGTTCGATCTGTCCGATCTGCCGATGCCGTGAACTTTCCGGAGGGAACGATCATGAAAAAGATGAATTGGATTCTGGCGGGCGTGTTGGGGTTGGGATTGGCGGGAATCGCGCGGGCGGCGGGGACGCCGGATGCGGCCTTGCCGGAAGCGGCCTCGCCGCCATCGACGCAACCGGCGCTGGTGAGCGTCGATTACAACCGGGCGGAGCCAAAGACGGTGTTCGACGATCTGGCGAAGCGCGGCGGGTTCACGGTCGAATACGACAACAACGTGTGGGGCGATGAGAAGCCGACGATCACCTTGAAGGCCGACAATCGCCTGCTGGTCGAGGTGTTGCGCGACGCGATGGTGCAGGCGCACGTGCAGACGTCGGAGTTGAACGGGGAGAATCCGCCCGACGGGGTGCTGGCGCTGCGGCAGTCGGGGTGGAACATGGTCGACGGCAAGCGGGTGCATCAAAACCCGCTGGCGGGGGTGGCCGTGCCGGTGGGCGGTCGGCTGCTGATCGCGCGGTCGATCTCGGTCAACAGCCAGTTGGCGATGGGATCCCGCCGGCCGGACCGTCGGGATGCGTACGTGCAGTTCATCCTGTTCAGCCTGCCGGTGGATCGCCCGCTGGGGATGGGGAATCAGCCGGTGTTGGATGAGGCCATGGATGACAAGGGCAATTCATTGATGAATCCCAACAATTACTCCGACCGGCGGGTGAACGTGGGGCGGAACCAGGGACAACTGAATGTGTCGCTGCAGTTGGCGGATCGGTCGGCGACGAAGATCGCCGAATTGGCCGGAAGCGTGCTGGTGCTGGAGGCGTTGACGAGCGACACGCTGGAGGTCGCGGATATTCTGAAGGCGAAAAATGTGAAAAAGACGGTGGCGGGGCTGGAGATGACGATCGGGCCGGTGTCGCAGGACCAGCGGCAGGTGAAGGTGGAGATGGTGATCGAAACCCACGCCCTGAACGATGGCGACCGCGAAGCGCTGCGGCAGATGATCTACTCGAATCCCCCGCGGCTGATCGGGGGCAACTGGCGGGACAACGGGCAGAACGTCGAGCAGGGCGGCCCGGCGAGCATGAAGATGACGTTGAACTTCTATTCGAATCAAACCGGGGCGGACGAGGCGGCCGGGGCGCCGGAGAAGCTGGTGTGGACGATTCCGCTGACAGCCGAGCAACGGGCGCTGCCGTTTGTGTTCAAGGATTTGCCGCTGCCGTGAGGGGGGTGGGGGGAGAGGATGGTTGTGGGTTGTGGGTTGTGGGTTGTGGGTTGCGAGTTGTGGGTGGCGAGTTGTTGGAAAGGGGAGGG
>JBBSAF010000370.1:0-2775 GCA_038252525.1 Tepidisphaerales bacterium | reverse complement strand
TTCTCCCGCCTGCGGCTCGGATCGGAGGCGACCTTCCAGGGCCTTGAGATCGATCTCGACTTGGGGCGGAGCGAACCGACCTTCGGGAGGTGGCCGTAGTCGTTCGTTGTGTTGTGAATCTCCCGGCATGAGCATATCTCTTTTCATTTGCCTAGTTGCCGAAAAACCGCCGGATGGCGGCCAGCGTTGTTTGCCGTCCGCAAGTGTCCGCAACGCTTCGCAAGGTGAAGGCGTGGAAACGAAAAACCCCGCGAATTGCGGGGCTTTCCCATCCGATGCGCCCCCTTACGGGAACCCTAGCATTACCCTAATAGCAGCGACAGGACTCGAACCTGTGACCCGGGGCTTATGAATCCCCTGCTCTGCCAACTGAGCTACGCTGCCGTGACCGCCGGAAACTTTATCAATTTCGCCGATGTTGGCAAGGTGCAAGCGACAGGTGCGAGCGAACCCCTTTGCGCGCGTCGGGATGGGATGGACAACCGAACAACCCCCATCGCGCCCATGCGCCATCGCCCCCCGGCTCGACGAGGCCGGCCGAGGTCGGACCCCGCACTTTTTTCACAACATATCGACGAATTTCATTGATAAACGGCGAGAGGTGGGTAAACTGGAGCATTGACAACCCACTCCAAAGGAGGTTTGCCATGAACCTTCAGACGTTTCTCGACGAAATGGGCGTGCCCTATCGTCTCAGCCGTCATCCCATCACTTTCACCGCCCAGGATTTGGCGGCCCGCGAGCATGTGCCTGGCAGAAGGGTCATCAAACCCGTCATTGTCGATGCCGACGGCGAGTTTGTGATGTGCGCCCTGCCCGCCAGCCACCGCGTTGATCTCGAGGAGCTGCGCGGTCAGTTGCAGGCCCACACCCTGCGGTTGGCCGACGAGTCGCAGTTGGCCGATTTGTTCGATGAATGCGAACTCGGCGCCGAGCCGCCGCTGGGGCGGATGTTCGGGCTGCCGACGCTGATGGACGAGTCGCTCATCGCCGACGACCATGTCACGTTCCAGGCCGGGACGCACGATTCGTCGGTCACGATGTCCATGATGGACTACCGCCGCGCCGCCATGCCCGAGGTGGCGCATTTCGCGAGGAGAGGGTAGGCGGAGAGGAAAGTAGACGGTAGGCGGAAGGAAAGTAGGCGGTGGGCGGAGAGGAAAGTAGGCGGTAGGCGGAAGGAAAGTAGGCGGTGGGCGAAGAGGAAAGTAGGCGGTGGGCCGATGCGATGGGCGAAAGATGAACTCACCGCATCGCCTTCCACCTCCCTTCCCTCCGCCTACTGCCAACTGCCAACTGCCAACTGCCTACCGCCTACCTTCCTTCCGCCTTCCGCCTACCGCCTACTGCTTCTTGCTCAACCGCTCCACCGCCTCCCCGCCGACGGCGGCGTGGAGTTCGCGCAATGCGCTGGCGAGGGTGGCGGGGTCGATGTCGCCCGGCAAGGCGCCGGCCAAGGCCGATTCATCCAGTTCCGCGGCGTTCTTGCCGGGGAACCAGTGCCCGCCATTGCCCAGCAGGTTGTAGCGCATCTTGGCGTATTTCCCCAAGTCGTATGCCCGCAGTAGGTTGCGCAGCCAGAGCATGACTTGCAGGTTCATCTCGCCGGGGGCCTGTTGCCATTCGGGCAGCCCGATGCCGTACGGATCGCGGAAGGGCGGTTCGACGGCCGATTCGTAGGCATCGCGCAGGCGCTGGAGGATCGGCGCCAATACCTCGTCGGCGCGGTCGAGGTATCGGAGCGTCTCGACATGGGGGTCGAAATCCGTCGGTCGGGCGGCGCCGATGCTCAGGGTGTGCACCTGCGGGTGGGACAGGCAAAACAAGTCGTTGAAGACGATCGGGTGGAGCGGGGCGCACAGATCGACCAACTGTTGCGGGGGGTCGTACAGCATCCCGCCCTTGTCGGTGGGGCTGATGATGAACACCCCCATGTCCAGTTCCGTCGCCCGCGCGATGGCCGGCCAGTTGCGCTGCAGGATGTAGTACCAGTGGAGGTTGACATAATCGAACCCGCCATCGCCGGTGTGGTTGATGGCGTCGAGGATCACCTCCAGCGGCCCGTGCGTGGAAAAGCCGATGTGCCCGGCCAGTCCGCGCTTCTGGATGTCGCGCGCCGCGGCCAGGCACCCGCCGGGTCGGACCGCTTGGTGGAGCGTGGCGGCATCGTTGATGCCGTGGATGGCGAGCAGCTCCACGCGGACGAGGCGAAGGCGCTCGAGGGATTCGTCGAAGTTCTTGGTGAACTCCGCGGGGTCGTCGCACGGGCCGATCTTGGTTTGCACGATGATCGACTCGCGCGGGAAGGTAGGGAGGACCAGGCCGAGCTGCCGCTCACTGGACCCGTACCCTCGTGCGGTCTCGATGTGGTTGATGCCGAGTTCGACCGAGCGGCGGATGGTGGCCTCGAGGTTCGCCTGGCTGTCCGGCGGCACGTCGGCGAGCGGTTCGTCCTGCCATTTGTGCTGATATCGCATGCCCCCGCAGGAGAAAACCGGCATGTCGATTTCCGTGCGCCCGAATCGTCGTCGAATCATGCTGATTGCAATAACCGGCAAGAGGAGGATGGTCAACCGGGGAGGCGATGCTCGTGGCCGCGAATGCTCGGCCCGCGCGTCGCGAATGCTTGGCTCGCGCGTCGCGAATGCTTGGCTAACCTGTCGCCAGTGCCATCCCGCCATGCGGGCGCGTGCCATGATGCGGCGATTCCAAGGGAGCACCCCCTGATTGCGCGGGGCGGGACGGGGGGGGCGGCACAATAGGAGGGGAGTGGGG
>JBBSAF010000369.1:0-2806 GCA_038252525.1 Tepidisphaerales bacterium | reverse complement strand
CCTCGTCGGCCACCTTGAATATCCCCGTCGTCTTGCCGCCCGGCGCCCCGCTGGTCACGTAGGCGTAGTTGATGTTGATGTGGTTCGACGCCAGCAGCCCCGCGACATCCGCCAGCGCTCCCGGCCGATTGCTCAGCTCCAGGCACAGCACCTCGGTCTCGTTCATCGGGAAATTAAGCCTCACGAGCAGCGCCCGCGTCGCGTCGGTCTGCTCCGGCACCACCCGCAGCACCCCGTGCTCCTGCGAATCGACCAGCGTCATCGCCACGATGTTGATCTTCTCGTCGGCCAGCGCCTGCGTCACCTGCGCCAGCACGCCGGGCTTGTTCACCAGAAACACGCTGAATTGAATGAGCGTCCTCGCGTCGGTCATGATCGTTCGCTCCCGCCGCGGCCGGTTTGTTGACCGGTCAGACCGGCTTTTGTCCCAAGGCCTCTTTCTGCGTCGGCTTGATTGTCAGCACCCGCTCGAGCCGGGTGATCTTGATGAGCTCCATCAAGCGCGGGCCGACGCCACACAGCACGAGTTTCGAGTTTTTCAGCTTCGACAGCTTCTTGTTGAGCGTCAATAAGATGCCGATCGCCTGGCTGGACAAAAACTGCACGGTCTCGAAGTCCAGGATCAGCAGCCGCCGGTCCTTGCGGTCCACCAAGTCGTAGAGCATCTCCCCGATGCGTTCGAGGTCCAGCGGGTCCATCAGCGAGGCGAGGCGGAACTCGACGATGGTGAAATCGCCGACGCGCCCGATGAGGTAATCCGATTCCATGGGTCCTTCCCCGTCGCCGTCATGGCGACTGAAAGGCGATCTTAAACATTGTCGCCCAGGTATCCAGTGACCGAGGTATCCAGTGACCGAGGTATCCCGTGACCGACGCCCCGCCCCCATTGTCATGCGCACCCATTGCCCCGCCAAGACATCCCGCCGCCGCCTTCCCCCCGTCGCGTGGGCGCCCTCGCCTCGTTGTTATACACACCCCGGCCATCGCCCCCCGATTCATGTAGCTCAGCCGCCCCCGCCTGAGTGAATGGAGGCTGGCGTGCCAACGGGAGACACAGCCGAGGGCGGCTATGCTACCTATCTCTTGGCAGGAGCGTGGTTTGGAGTGGAAGCGGAGTTGTGCATAACACCGAGGCGCCCTCGCCCCCGCTGTTATACACAAGTCGCCGGCGGCCCCCCGGGATCCGTGTAGCTCAGCCGCCCCCGGCTGAGTGAGTGGTCAATCGCGTACGCACGGGGGGACACAGCCGCCCTCGGCTGTCTCCCCCCGTATTCACGCCGTACACCATTCCCTCGGCCGGGCGCGGCCAAGCCGCAGGAATCGCCGGGGGCAACAGGCGTCTTGTGTATGACAACGAAGCGCCTCCCGCGCATCGCACTCACCGCCCCGCCCCCTTCCGTTTCCCCCCCGACTTCCGCCCCTTCACCGGCGCCTTCACCGGACCCTTCACCGGCGTCTTCACCCCCTTCACCTTCGATTCCCCCAACGCCAACGCCAACACCTCGTCGATGTTCTCCACGAACCGGAAATCCAGCGTTTTGCGAACCTCCTCGGGAATCTCCGGCATGTCCTTCTCATTGCGCTTCGGAACCACCACCTGCCGAATCCCCGCCCGCTTGGCCGCCAGCGTCTTCTCCTTCAAACCCCCGATCGGCAGCACCAGCCCCCGCAGCGTGATCTCCCCCGTCATCGCCAAGTCGTGCTTCACCGGCTTGTTCAACAGCAATGACGCCAGCGCCGTGAACATCGCCACCCCCGCGCTTGGCCCATCCTTCGGCACCGCCCCCGCCGGAACATGAATGTGGATATCCGACTCGGCCAGCAACTTCGGGTCGATCCCCAGCTGCTCGGCCCGGCTCCGCACCAAACTGAACGCCGCCGTCGCCGACTCCTTCATCACGTCCCCGATCTGTCCCGTCAGCGTGATCGCCCCCTTGCCCGGCATCCGCGTCGCCTCGATGAACAATATCTCCCCCCCGAACGGCGTGTACGCCATCCCCGTCGCCACCCCCGGCACGCTCGTCCGGCTCGCCAATTCAGGCTCGAACCGCCGCGGACCCAGGATCCGCGCCACATCCTCCCGCGCGATCGAGCGTTTTTCCGTCCGGCCCCCCACCACCTCCGCCGCCACCGACCGCGCCACCGACCCGATGCTCCGCTCCAAATTGCGCACCCCCGCCTCCCGCGTGTAGCTCTCGATGATCCAACGCAATGCGTCATCCTTGAACCGCAGGTGTTTTTTCGTCAGCCCGTTGGCATCCAACTGCCGCGGCACCAAATACGACTTGGCGATCGACAGCTTGTCGCTCTCGGTGTATCCGGGGATCTCGATGACCTCCATCCGGTCCCGCAGCGGACCCGGCACCGTCTCCATCGTGTTGGCCGTCGCGATGAACAGCACCTTCGACAAGTCGAACGGCACATCCAAATAGTGGTCCGTGAACGTGTGGTTCTGCGCCGGGTCCAGCACCTCCAACAGCGCCGACGACGGATCACCCCGAAAATCCGCCCCCAATTTGTCCACCTCGTCCAGCATCATGACCGGATTCCGCGTCCCGCATTTCCGAAGCTCCGCGATGATCCGACCCGGCATCGCCCCGATGTACGTACGACGATGCCCCCGGATGTCCGCCTCGTCCCGAACCCCCCCCAGCGCCACCCGAATGAACTTCCGCCCCATCGCCTCGGCGATGCTCTTCCCCAGCGACGTCTTGCCCACGCCCGGCGGCCCGACGAAGCACAAGATCGCCCCGCCCCCGTCCGGCTTGAGCTTCCGCACCGCCAAATACTCGATGATCCGCCGCTT
>JBBSAF010000368.1:0-2810 GCA_038252525.1 Tepidisphaerales bacterium | reverse complement strand
TGCGAGTTGCGGGGTGCGGGGTGCGGGTTGCGAGTTGCGGGGTGCGGGGTGCGGGTTGCGGGGTGCGGGTTGAAAAAGCGGGTTCGCGGCGGCGTGGAAGCCTGTCCCGATCCGCAGGGTCCGCTTCACGAGCCGCGATGGCGATGCGGCGAAGGTCTTTTGCCCGCAAGGAACCCGACCCTTCCCGCGCCCCTGCCGTTTGACCCTGTGTAGGGGCAGGGGTACTGTTCGCCGGGCCTTTGCGCCGTTCCCGGTGATCTGAAAGGTCCGCGTTGCGTCCGCTTGTTGTCGAGGATGTGCATCCATGAATACCCCCCCGCCCCGTTGGCGCCGAATCATCGCCGCCGCCGTGCTCGCCGCCACCGCCGTCGCCCTCCCCGCGTCCGCCGGCGCCGCCGATGACAACCGCGTCGCCCTCGTGGAACAACTCAAATCCCAGGCCATCGAGGCCGTCCGCGATGGCAAGTTCGACGGCGCCAACGCCCTGTTCACCAAGGCCGCCGGCCTCACCGACGACCCCGCCATTCGGCGGATGGCCGGCTGGGTCCGCGACTTCGACGCCCAGCGCGTGCGCTTCTCCGCCGAGCGCCGGGCCGAATACGACAAGGCCGTCGCCGATGTCCGGCTTTTGCTGGACAAGGATTATCCCGCGTACGCCACCGACGCCGCCGCCCGCGCCCATGGACTCGCCGACGACAAGAAGGCCTTCGCCGCCGAGCCGTGGGTGGTCAAGCTCATCGCCGACTCCACCGCCCTCGCAGACGCCGCCAAGGATCGCCACGAATGGATGGGCGCCGCCCGCCTCTACAGCGATCTGGCCGCCATCGAGCCGCTCAACCTGAGGTGGAAAAACGAATTGAAGGGCGCCACCCGTCGCGTGCGCCTCTGGGCCTTGTATACCCCCGACCTGCTCAAGAAATACCAAGAGGCCCAGTCCGACCAGCGCCAAGCCGTCGCCCGCCTGCTCAAACCCTCGACCCAACCGGCCACCAAGCCCGCCGACGACGAGCCGACCGACGAGTTCCGCACCGATTGGCACGACACCCTCCGCGGCGTCCAGGCCGACATGCTCTGGGACGCCCTGCATGACGCCCACGACGAATATTACCGCGCCGTCGAATACAAGGCCCTTCTCCTCGGCGGCGTCCGCGGCCTCCGCGCCGTCGCCGACACCGAGGGACTCGACCAGGCCTTCCCCGCCCTCGCCGACGAAACCAAAAAAACCGCCTTCCTCACCGAACTCGACGCCATCGTCGCCGAGGCCGACGCCGCCACCCCCAAAACCGAGCAGTTCGTCCTTCGCAGCGCCCTGGCCAAACTCAAGGAGATCAACGCCGCCACCATCGCCCTGCCCGAGGAGGTCCTCGTCAGCGAGTTCGCCGACGGCGCCTTCGCCGAGCTTGACCCCTTCAGCTCCATGATTTGGCCCAGCGATCTGGCGGAGTTCGTCAAGCAAACCCAGGGCGAGTTCAGCGGCGTCGGCATCCAGATCCAGCTCGACGACGACCTGAATCTCAAGGTCGTCAGCCCGCTGGAGGACAGCCCCGCCTACCAAGCCGGCATCAAGGCCGGCGACATCGTGACGCAGATCGACGGCAAGCGCGCCCGCGGCATCACCCTCAACGAGGCCGTCAAGCGCATCACCGGCCCCGAGGGCACCACCGTCACCCTCACCATCCGCGATCCCCAGGGCGACACCAAGGACCACCTCATCCGGCGCGAAACCATCAAGGTCGCCAGCATCAAGGGCTGGGAACACCGCACCGGCGGCGGCTGGAACTATTACGTCGATCCGGCCGCCAAAATCGCCTACATCCGCATCACCAACTTCACCAAGACCACCGGCGACGACTTCGCCCGCGTGGTCGACGACCTCCGCGCCGACGGCGCCCGCGGCATCATCCTCGACCTCCGCTACAACCCCGGCGGGCTGCTCGTCGCCGCCACCGAGGTCTGCGACAAACTCCTCGGCGACGGCGTGATCGTCTCCACCCGCGCCGACCGTCCCACCCCCAACCCGCCCAGCGTCACCACCGCCAAAAAGTCCGATGACGACTGCGACCTGCCCATGGTCGTGCTGGTCAACCAATACTCCGCCAGCGCCAGCGAGATCGTCTCCGGCGCCCTCAAGGACCGCGACCGCGCCACCGTCGTCGGCGAGCGCACCTTCGGCAAGGGATCGGTCCAGATGCTGTTCCCCCTCAGCACCCGCGCCGCGTTGGTCAAGCTCACCACCAGCCACTATTACCTGCCCAGCGGACGCTGCCTCCACCGCGAGGAGAACTCCACCGTGTGGGGCGTCGATCCCGACCTCACCGTCGAGATGACCCCCGAGCAGATGCGCGCCGCCATCGACGCCCGCCAGGAAATGGATGTTCTCCGCGACGCCGCCACCCCCACCAAGGGCCGCGCCGAGGCCCTCCGCGACGCCGCCCCGGAGATCGGCCGCTCCGTCGCCGCCGCCACCGCCGGCGACCCCCTCGGCGTCGACGCCCAGCTCTCCGCCGCGCTGCTCATGATCCGCCTGCAAACCACCGGCCTATGACCGCCCCCCGCGCGCCGGCGCCCCGTGCCCGCGCCTAGACGCAATGCGCCCCTCACCCCTCGTTGTCATAGACCCGTTCTCTCCCACCCTAAACCACGCTCCCGCCAAGAGACCCATGGGATGGGTGCCTTCGGCTGTGTCCTCGTGCGTGAGCCATTGACCCTTCACTCAGAGTTTGTGAATTTATTGAATTTCCGGGAAAAAAGCCTCGTTTTCAGCCAAAAAACGGGGTGTTTTTGTCCCCGATGGAAAAAGTTCACAGCCT
>JBBSAF010000367.1:0-2814 GCA_038252525.1 Tepidisphaerales bacterium | reverse complement strand
GTCCCGGCTTCGCCGCCTCAACCCGTCAGCTTTGCCACCGCCTGACCACGATCGCGCTGTTTTTGCTGCCGAAGGCGATGCAGTTGCACAGCGCCGCGTCCACCTTCGCCGGCCGAGCGACATTCGGGATGTAATCCAAATCGCACGCCGGGTCCGGGCGGTCGAGGTTGAGGGTGGGATGGAGCATTCCGGCCCGCATCGAGAGGAGGGTCGCGGCCAATCCCGCCGCCCCGCAGGCGCCCTGGGGGTGGCCGATGAGGCTCTTGGTGGAACTCATGGGAATGCACGCGGCGCGCTCGCCGAAACAGCGATGGATCGCCGCGGTCTCCAGGGTGTCGTTCAGCGCTGTCGCCGTGCCGTGCAGGTTGACGTACCCGATGGCGCCCGGTTCGAGGCCGGCGTCGGCCAAGGCGTTTTGCATCGCCCGCACCGGTTCGAGGACATCGGGCGCGATCTGCACGCGATGATAGGCGTCGCAGGTCGAGGCGTATCCCGCCAGTTCCGCCAACACCGTGGCCCCGCGGGCGGCGGCGTGGTCGGCCGATTCCAGCACGAACATCCACGATCCCTCGGCCAGCACAAATCCGTCGCGGTCGATGCTGAACGGACGCGACGACGCCCCCGGATCGTCCCAACGCCGGGTCGAGATGACCCGCATCTTCTCGAAGGCCGTCAGGATGCCCGGCGCGATGGGCGCGTCGGCGCCGCCGGCGAGCATCATCGGCACGAACCCCGCCCGGATCATCATCATCGCGTGCCCGAGGGCGTCGGTGGAACTCGTGCAGCCCGTGGACAACACATGGCTCGGCCCGCGAAGCCCCAGCGCGATCGACAATTCGCTGGACAAGTTGCCGTGCGTTCCCGCGGTGATGGCGAATGGCGAGCCGGTGTGGTGGGTGAAAAACTGCTTGTATTGCTCCTCGACGAACGCCAGTCCGCCGCCGCCGGTGCCGAGCATCACGCCGATGTCGCGTTGGGTCGCCAAATCCCCGGCCTCGATGCGCAACCCGGCCTGCCCCATCGCCTCGCGCGAGGCCAAGAGCGCCAGGGGGACCATTCGCGGCAGCCGACGGGCCTCGACCGATCCGACCACCGCCGACGGGTCGAATCCGCGCACCTGTCCGGCCACCGACGATTTCAGCCCCGTCGTGTCGATGCCGTCCAGAGGCGAAATCCCGCTCCGTCCGGCGATGCAGGCGTCGAAAAACGCCTCGGCGCCGACACCATTGGGGGCGGCGACCCCGATTCCGGTCACGACGACGCGCTGGCGGTGGGGGGGTGGCACCCCCGGATCGTAGACGAAAATCCCGCGCCGGTCGAAACAGCCGGGGGCAAAACAACCGCGGGCGTGGAATGAGAAAGGGCAAAGCTCGCAAAGAAACAAAGCTCACAAAGAAATCAATTCTTTGAATCTTTGTTTCTTTGTGATCTTTGCCCATGGTCCTCCCCCCCGACCAATACCAAGAGCAGCTCCGCATACTCCCCCATAGAGAGCGGCGCATGCGGTTTGAACGTCGCCACGATGTCGAGTCCCTTCGGCAGTCGGTGGCGGTTGAGTCGGAACGCCTCGCGCACGCGGCGCTTGATGGCATTTCGCCGAACGGCGTTGCCGTGACGCCGGCCGATGCTGATCCCCAGCCGGCTGAAACCCAGATCGTTCTCCAGCACATGCACCGCCACCGGCCCGCGCGATCGGCGCCGCCGGGCCGCGAACACCGCGTCGAAGTCCTTCGACGACCGCAGCCGCATCGCCCGGGTGAAGGTGAATCGCATCGGTTCGATCGGCGTCATGGGCGTTTTTCCGGGCGATTTCCCGCGGCTTTGTCGCCCGAACACCGGGCGGGTACGCTGGGGGACATGAGCAACGAGCCAAACAAGATTATCTACTCGATGATCCGCGTCTCCAAACAGTACGACAAGAAAGTCGTGCTGAAGGACATTTCCCTCTCCTACTTCCACGGCGCCAAGATCGGCGTCCTCGGCCTCAACGGCGCCGGGAAAAGCTCCCTCCTGCGGATTCTCGCCGGCGAGGACAAGAACTTCGACGGACAGATCATCCTCCAGCCCGGCTACACCATCGGCCACCTCGCGCAGGAGCCGCTGCTCGACCCGAAAAAAACCGTCCGCGACATCGTGGAGGAGGGTCTGGCCGACAAGGTCGCCCTCGTCCGCCGCTTCAACGAGGTCTCCGACAACCTCGGCGATCCCGATCTCGATCCCGATGACATGGACGATTTGCTCGCCGAACAGGGGGAGCTTCAGGAGAAGATCGACCACCAGAACCTGTGGGACCTCGACAACCAGCTCGACATGGCGATGGACGCCCTGCGAACCCCGCCGGGCGACACCCCGGTCGGCGTCCTGTCCGGCGGCGAAAAGCGCCGCGTCGGGCTGTGTCGATTGCTGCTTCAGAAGCCCGACATCCTCATCCTCGACGAACCCACCAACCACCTCGACGCAGAAAGCGTAGCATGGCTCGAACATCATCTGCAGCGCTACGAAGGCACGATCATCGCCGTAACCCACGACCGCTATTTCCTCGACAACGTCGCCGGCTGGATTCTCGAACTCGACCGAGGCCAGGGCTATCCATACAAAGGAAACTACACAAGCTGGTTAGAGCAGAAAAAGAAGCGTCTCGAAGTCGAAGAAAAGATCGAATCCGCCCGTCAGAAAACCCTCGCCCATGAACTCGAATGGGTAAGAAAAAGCCCCACCGCCCGCATGGCCAAAAGCAAAGCGCGCTTAAAAGCATACGACCAGATGGTCGCCCAGGATTCCAAGGAAAAAGAAAAAGAAATTGAAATCTTCATC
>JBBSAF010000366.1:0-2821 GCA_038252525.1 Tepidisphaerales bacterium | reverse complement strand
TGAACGTCGAATAGCCGACGATGGGCCGCATTCCCACCGCCCGGGGCCCGCGTGTCGCCCCACGACCGGTGGTATCCCCCGTCACACCGCGATCCGCCGCGCATCACCGTCGCCCGGCGCGCCGTTCCCCTTTACGGCTCCCCCATTGTCCGCATCGTCCTGTTCCCCGCCGGTCTCCGGTTCGATGCGCGCGCCCACCCCCGCCGGCGGCCTGCCCGCCCACACGATCAACCCGGCGAACACCACGAAAATCATCGCCGAAGACGCCAGGGTGTACGTCGGCCGCATGTCCGTTTCGGCATCTGTCTCGATCACCCGCGGCGGCTGGGGATAGGCCACCGCCGGCTGCCGCAGCATCGCCTCGAGCGCCTCACGACGCACCGCCAACTCCCGCTTGGCCTGGTCGAATTGCGCCACCGCCTCGGCCCGACGCTGAATCGCCGTCCGCGCATCCTCCAACTGCCGGTGCGCCTTGAAATAGGCCGCGCTCGCCGACGCCTTGGCCTCCCGCGCCGCGGCCAACTCCGCCCGCTTGCCCTCCATGGCCCTCAGCCGATCCAATTCCTGCTGTTCACCCAAACGCCGGTTTTGCTCGGCCACAAATTGCTTGCCGCGCTCGTCGATCCGCTTCTCCATTTCCGCGATCGCCGTCACCAATTCCCCCGACGCCGCGTCCGCCGTCGCCGGGGCCCCCATCGCCTCGGCGTACGCGCGGCGCGCCTCGTTCATCGCGGCCAACTTCTTCTCCAACCCCTCCGCCAACGCCTTCTGCTCCTCGGGCAGCTTGTCCACCGCCGGCTGCGCCCCGGCCAGCGCCGCCTGCATCTTCTCCAGCGTCCCGTCCACCCGCGCGCGGCTCTCGGCCAAGCGCTTCTGGTTGGCGTCGATCACCTCCTGCAAGCGCGCGATCGCCTCCTCATAATCCTTGTCGCCGCCCAATAGCTCCCGGCGGCGCGCGATCTGTCCCGTCAACCCGTCGATCTCCCCCGCCAGTCGCGCCGCCTCCCCGGCCGTCTCATCGCCCCCGCCCAGCGCCGCGTTATGGCGCCGCGTCGTCAACTCCAACTGCTCGTTCAGATCCGACAGCTCCTTGTCGCTCTCCCAAATCCGGTTTTGCCGCGCGATGCGCTTCTCATCGAGCATGGTCTTCAGCGCCGCGATCCGATCCACCTGCTCCTTTTGATTCTGCAAAAGCTCCGCCGTCAACTCCTGCACCGACAACTGCAACTGCCGAACCGCCACCACATACGCCTTCAACTCCGGGTTGGCGTTCATCTGCCCCTGCACCGCGGCGATCTGCCCCCGCAGCTCGTCGATCGCCGCATCCAGCGTCTTGCGGGCGGCGTCCGACCGCTCCCTTCCGGCGTTGCGAACGACGTCCAACCGCCCCCGCAGGTCCGCCAACGTCGCCTTCATGTTCCGCAGGTCCACATCCTCCGGCCCGGCGGTCGCCCCGTTACCGGCCGGACCCGTCGCCGCCGGCGCCCGCCGCATCCGGTCGAGCTCCTCTTGCAGCCCCACCTCCTCCCCCGTCGCCTTCCGCCACGCCGCTTCAAGCGCGGCCACCTGCTCTTCCAACGGCTTGAGCTGGCTCTCGGTCTTGCGTCCCTGGAGGATGGCATCGAGCTCCCCGATTTCCCGCGTCCGCTGGTCCACCACGGCCTGCGACCCCGCCACCGCATCCTTCACCGCCTGCTCCTTCTGAACCGCCGAGTGATACGCTCCCGCCAGGTTCGCCAACCGCGAATCGGCGAACAGGGCCGCCATCAACGCGTCCATCCGCGCCTTGTCGGCCCCGTCGCGGCTCTCGCGGACCAGCAACCACGTCGCCTGCTCATCCCTCGGCCCGACCGCCGCGAAATCCCCCGTCGACGCCAGCCGTCCGAACGCAACGGTGTCGCCCAAAAAACCCGGCTCCGATCCCCCCCGTGTGCGGAAAATCGCCTTGGCCGACTCCCGCAACTCCGCCTGTCCGAGCGCCTGTTCGATGGTGCGCTGAAGCTGCGCCCGGACCACCGGCGCCGTGGCGTTCTGGAACACCATCGCGCCCTGGAAGCGCGCCTGGGGCGCCTGGGTCCACCAGATCGCCGCTCCCGCCGCCAATGCCGACAGGAGCATCATCAACAGCAGCGTCGGAACCGTCGGCTTTTTCCGGGGCGTCGGCGGAATGATCGGCCCTCCGCCCGCCGGGCGCTTGGCGCCGCCCCGACGACGGATTTCCTCCGGCGTCGTCGCCCGTCCCCCCGCAGCGCTCGCCGGACGCGCTCCCCCCGGCGCTCCCGCCCCGCCGGTCGTCGTCGACCGCGCCACCCCCGTCAGCAGCGGATCATCGTCCGCCGGCATCGGCATTTGCGAGAACACGTCGATGTCCTCCCCCCCCGCCATCGCCAGCCCCTCGAACGCGTTGGGCGCTCCCTCGCCATCCCGGCCGGACGCGAAGACGTTCTCCTCGACATGACGATCCACCTCCCGGCCCGGCCTCGACAGGTTCGGCCGCGGCGGCAACACCATCCCACCGGGCGCCCCACGCGGCACATCGCGCGGTTCGTCCAGCGGCTCTACGCGCGGTTCGTCCAGCGGCTCTTCGAACGCGCCTCCCGGCGCCTGTTCGCGCGCGGCGTCACCCGCCACGTCGTCGGCGGACGCTGGCGGTTGCTCTTCGAGCGATTCATCGCCCCCCACATCGTCCGCCACCCCATCGGCGTCCGCATACGGTTCCCCCGCCTCTTTCGCCGGTTCCGTCTCCGACAAATCCAACGGCATCCCCCCCAAATACCCCAGCGGCGCATCGAATCCCGCTTCCGGGCCCGCATCCCCCGGC
>JBBSAF010000365.1:0-2821 GCA_038252525.1 Tepidisphaerales bacterium | reverse complement strand
TCGCGCTCGTCCGCGATGTCGTCGAGAAAACCCAGGACCCCTACGACTGGAAGGTCGAGGAGTACAAGTATTACAACGAACACCCCGCCGAGTTCGCCCCCCCCGCCACCGAGCCGGCGACCACGCAGCCAACCAACGCCGCCAGCCAGCCCGCCGTTCAACCTTTCGAGGCCGTCGCCGAGTCGATCCACGACAAGCTCGTCCACCAGCGGGCCACGGCGCTGATGAAACGGATTCAGGAGCGCCTCGTCGGCGCCCTGGGCAACGATTATGCCTTGTTCGCCCGCAGTCCCGACGCCACCACCCGCCCGGCCAACCCCTTCGGCGCCGCGTATGAGGAGTTCGCGTATCTCCAGAAGCTCGCCGACGTCATCCAAAAGGAGTTCGGCGTCCGCCCGGTGATCGACCAGGTGGCCGAGTTCAAGGGCGAATCGGACTTGGCGGCGATTGCGCAAATCGGCGGCGCGACGTACAAGAACGTCAACTTCGCGCAATATGCCGTGGGCGCCGCCGCGGCGTTCCAACCCGAGAACCAGAAGGCCTCCGCGGAAACTCTCACGCTCTTCAAGCCGTCCGGCGTGATGCGCGATGCGTTCCAGAATCTCTACGTGTTCCGTCTGACCGACGCCCGCGCCGCCCACGCCCCGGCCAACGCCGGGGAAGCGCGCGAGCGCATCGTCGCCGACCTCCTTCGCAAGCAGTCGTTCGACGATGCCAAGTCCCGCGCCAAGGCCCTGATGCAGGGCGCCGGCGCCGCCGGCGCGAACCTCGAATCCGCCGCCAAGGCCGCCGGACTGTCGGTGCGATCGGTCGGCCCGGTCCACGCCGGCGCCGCGATCCCCGAGTACCCGCTCGATCCCGCCGCCCGTGCCGCGTTCATCGACCAGGCCATGGATCTGCTGCATCTGGCCGCCAAGAACGACTCATCGCACCCGATGGCGTTGATCGAACTGCCCACCGTCGGCAAGTTGGCCGTCGTCCGTCTGGACACGGTCGAACCGGTGTGGAACGCCAACACGCAGTTGCCCATCGAGCTGCAAATCACCCAGCGCTGGCGCGACGAGTTGATGCAGGTGCTGCAAACCCAGTGGTTCGATTTCGAGGCGGTGAAAACCCGCACCGGCTACGAGGAGCTCTCCCGCCAACAGCGCCGCGCGCCGCAGGCCCCCCCGCCGCCGATGTTCTGATGGTGGGAAAATCCGTGGTCGATGGTCCGTCGTGCGTGGCATGAACGCCCCGCGCCCTCCACGAACCGCGACCATCGCGCAGCGCGACCGTCACGCCCTCATTGTCATACATAACACTCCAGACCACGCGCCTGCCAAAAGATAGGTGGCATAGCCGCCCTCGGCTGTGTCCCCCGTGCGTACGCTATTGACCCCTCACTCAGCCGTGGGCGGCTGAGCTACGCGAATTTCGGGGGCCGCGGGCGACTTGTGTATAACAACGGGGGCGAGGCGCCCCCGCGACATGAAAACCACGGCGGCTGGCCGGTGAATTGTTTGTAACAACGAGCCGTCACGCCCGGCGTCTCACTGACAACCGGCTACTGACAACCGGCTGCTGCCTTCCTCCGCACCGCCTCCATCGTCCACTGCATCCGCCGGCCATACCATTCCTCCAGCGCGTGCCGCAATCCCGCCGTGCGCGCCCGCCGGGACAGGTCCGCCAAGCGCGCCCGATCGGCATCCAAACCCGTCAGGACGCGACCGGCGCCCTCGGCGTCGCCGATCGCCACCAACTCCGCCATGCGGTCCGACGACGCGCGATGTTCCAGGAACGGGATTCGGCTGCCCACCAACGGCACGCCGGCCGCCATCGCGTCGTAGAGCATTCGCGGCGTGTCCTCCTCGGTCGGCATGAACAGCATCACATCGAACTCGGCCAGTCGCGCCAGAAACTCCGGCCCATACTCGACGAATCCCCGGAACTTCACCCGATCCCCCACCCCCGATTCGTCCGCCCGACGGCGGAGGTCCGCCTCGTCGGGACCGGCGCCGAACAGGTGGTATTCAATCGTCGCCCCCGATCGTTTCGCCGCCGCCACCGCCGCGATCGAGTCGGCGATTCCCTTGCGGGTGATGAACCGACCGGCGTACAGCGCCCGCAGCGGACGAGGCTCGGCCAACGTCGCCAGTCGCCGCTCCAACGCCGCCTCCGGGATCACATCGGCCCGGCGGTGCATCGAATGGCAAAACGCCTTGACGTTGCGCGCGCCCGCCGAATACCGATTGAAAACCAACCCCTCCTTCAGCAGCAGCAAGTCCGCCGTCCGCCCGGCCTTGCCGAGCAGCCGGTCGAACACCCGGCCCACCAGCCGGCCCTTGAGCGTGTGGGGCAGTGTGACATGCGGGTCCATGTCCGGCCCGACCATCACCGTCGCCACCCCCGCCCGCACCGCCGCCGAGTGGGCCAGGAACGGCAGCGGGCGGAAGACATCATCCACCGCCGAGGTGTGAACCACGGCGGCCGACGCGACCTCGCGCCGGACATCCTCCATCCATCGCCGCCGCGGTGCGAACCAGAATCGGCTCGCCCGACAACGCAGGTCGAACGACGGGACCACGCGGATGCCATCGCCGTCCCCGATGGGCGCCAGCGCCAAATCCCCGGCCAGACGGGCCTCGATCGGCAGTGACGGTCCCAGCACCGTGAGTCCCCCGAACGCCGGCGCCAGCCAATCGCGGGCCAACAGCAGATCGCGCTGCCAACTGATGTCCGTCAGCCGCCGCGGGCCATCGAGGTAAAATGGAATATGGGTCGCCAAGAGGTACAAGCCGGCGGATTATCCTTCGCCCCCCGCGCCCCCGCAACCCCGACC
>JBBSAF010000364.1:0-2823 GCA_038252525.1 Tepidisphaerales bacterium | reverse complement strand
GATCTTCTCGACCTTGCCGCCCTTGACGAGCTTCTGCAAGCCGGCCATGTCGATCTCGTTGTCGAAATGTCCGATGTTGCCGACGATCGCCTTGTCCTTCATGGCGGCCATGTGTTCGGCGGTGATGATCCCGTAGTTGCCCGTCGTGGTGATGAACAAATCGGCGTACGACAGGGCATCCTCGATCGTCAACACCTGGTAGCCCTCCATCGCCGCCTGCAAGGCGCAGATCGGGTCGATCTCGGTGACGATCACGCGGCAGCCCTGGCCTTTGAGGCTCTGGGCGCATCCCTTGCCCACGTCGCCGTAGCCGCAGACGACCGCGACCTTGCCCGAGAGCATCACGTCGGTCGCCCGCATCAGCCCGTCCACCAGGCTATGCCGGCAGCCGTAGAGGTTGTCGAACTTGCTCTTGGTCACCGAGTCGTTGACGTTGATGGCCGGGAACATGAGCTTGCCGGCCCGCTGCATTTCATAAAGACGGTGCACGCCGGTGGTGGTTTCCTCGCTGACGCCCTGGCATTCCTTGGCGACCTTCGTCCAGCGATTCGGCGTGGCCGCGAGGGTCTTTTTGAGCAGCCCCAGCACCACCGTCCATTCCTCCGAATCGTCCGCCGTGGGGTCGGGAACCTTGGCGGCGGCCTCGAACTCCGCGCCCTTGTGGATCAGCAAGGTGGCGTCGCCGCCGTCATCGACGATCTGTTGGGGGCCTTTGCCATCGCCGAAGTCCAGCGCCCGGTCGGTGCATTCCCAATATTCATCCAGCGTCTCGCCCTTCCAGGCGAACACCGGCACGCCCGCCGGCCGCTCCACCGTCCCCGTCGGGCCGACCGCGATGGCGGCGGCGGCGTGGTCCTGCGTCGAGAAGATGTTGCACGAACACCATCGCACCTCGGCGCCGAGCGCCGACAGGGTTTCGATGAGGACCGCCGTCTGGATCGTCATGTGCAATGATCCCATGATCCGCAGCCCGGCCAGCGGCCGGGCGTCGGCGTATTCGGCCCGAACCGCCATCAAGCCCGGCATTTCCTGCTCGGCCAGCATGATTTCCTTGCGGCCCCAGCCGGCCAGCGACAGGTCGCGGACCTTGAAATCGGTCAGGGGGGCGCCGGCGGACTGTTTGGATCGGGCAAGTGTCTGGGTCATGGGGGTTTCCTTGTGAGAGCGGGGTGCGAAAAACAACCTATCCGGATGGACGGATGAATTGTTGCCGCGCCGGCGGGATTGTCAAGCCTCGCGAGGTTTTTCGGGGTGATCGACGGCATTGAGGGGAAAGGGCTTGAACACGGCGGGAAGGACGCGATCGCCAGCCGGGACGGGGCGCCTCGGCCAATGTTGTCAACTCACGGATTTGCGTTCTTGCGTCGCGGGGGGGACTTGCCCCTGTTGTTATACAAACAAGTCACCGGCCAACCGCCGTCGTTCTCATGTCGCGGGGGTGCCTCGCCCCTGTTGTTATACGCAAGTCCTCTCCCACCCTAAACTGCCCTCATGTAAAGAGATATGTAGCATAGCCGCCCTCGGCTGTGTTTCCCGTCGACACGCCAATCACCCTTCACTCAGCCGGGGGCGGCTGAGCTACATGAATCGACGGGGGCAATGGGCGAGTTGTGTATAACAACGAGGCGCCTCGCCCCCGCTTTGTGCTCCTCCCGCCACGGGACGCTCAGGTCGAGCCGCCCTCCGCGCGGTAGGTTTCGCCGACCACCACGCCCAACTTTTTGGGGTGGAGGGTGAAGGTCATCGGCTCGTTGCCCATCAGTTCGCCATCGACGTTGAACCACATGCCCGGCGTCGAATCGACCCGCAGCTCGGTGACGCGGCGGACGGAGACGACGGGGCTGGTCGAGTAATCGCCGGCGATCAGCCGGGCGGCGACGCCGGCGAGTTCGGCGGGGGCGGCGCCGTGGACCGCCACCACGTCCATCAACCCATCCTCGGGATTGGCCCGCGGCGCCACCACGAATCCGCCGGCGGCGAAACGGGCGTTGGCGACGATGAGATTCAGGATCCGCTCGCCGCGCGGCGGTTGGCCATCATAAGACACCTCGGTGTGATATTGCGTCAAATCCGGCAGCGCCCCCAGCGCGCCCCGCACATAAGCCAGCGGACCCCACGTCGCCTTGAGCTCGTCGGTGAGGATTTCGTGCATTTGCCCGCTGAATCCCCCGGCCGACACATTGACGCACCACACGGCGCCGTTGGTCCCCCCCACACGGATGAGGTCGATGGCCCGCGCCTCGCCATTCAAGGCCAGGTCCAATGCCGCCAGCGGATCGGTCGGCAGCGCCAAGGTGCGCGGCAGGTCATTGCCGGTGCCCAAGGGGATGATGCCGAGGGTCACGTGGTCGAAATGACCATCGAGGCCTTGGACGGTTTCGTGGGTGGTGCCATCGCCGCCGGCCGACAGGATGCGGTGGATGGCTTGCCCGGCGGCCCGGTCGGCAAAGGCGGCGGCGTCGCCGGGGGCGCGGGTCTCCATGAGTTGGAGGGTTGGATCGGCGTGGATGCGTTCGATCAGCGCCCGGGCCTGATGGGCCGAACCGGCGTTGGGGTTGAGAATGATGGCCGCGCGCATGGTGGGGCGTCGATGGAGGCTGCCCGGCGGATTATGACCGGAGGGCTCCGGGTCGGCAGCGCCGAATCGGGCAGGGCATCCTTTGCGATGGATCGGGCCACGGCGAGCGGGATCGAGTCCGCCGTTCGCGACGACCCAAACCGAGTGGCACGGGCGGGTGGAGGAGGCGGCGGGGTATCAGGCGGCCCGACGGCGCCGGAGCACCAGCGGTGCAAGCATCGCCAGCGCGGCGATCGTGCCGGGTT
>JBBSAF010000363.1:0-2848 GCA_038252525.1 Tepidisphaerales bacterium | reverse complement strand
TGTAGTGGCGGGGTCAGCCGGGGGGCCAGGCGAGGGGGCGGCCGGCGAGGACGTGCAAATGCAGGTGGAAGACGGATTGGCCGGCGGACGGGCCGCAGTTGAGTAGGGCGCGGTAGTCGGTTTGGTTGCGGTCGGCCATGAGGCGGGCGGCGACGAGGAAGAGGTGGCCGACGAGGGGGGCGTCGTCGGGGGTGAGGTCATTGAGGGTGGGGATCGGTTTTTTGGGGATCACCAAAAAGTGGATGGGCGCCTGCGGATCGCGGTCGTCGAGGGCGATGCACAAGTCGTCCTCGTGGATGAGCTTGGCGGGGATCTCGCGTCGGATGATTTTGTCGAAAATGGTGTCGGTCATGCCGAGCCAGAATGGGGCGGCGCCGGTCGTTCGTCAAGGTCCTCTTGCTCAGCCCGGTTCAGCATCAGCGGAACAGGGTGTACAGGAAATAGATGAACAGCAGGCCGAACAGCAGCAGGATGCCCGAGAGCCAGATTCGGGCGTTGGAGGATTCTTGGGTGGGGGAGGTGTCGTAGGCCTCGCCATCGGGGTATTCGGACCGGCGGGCGGAACCGGCCAAGGCGGGATCGACGTTGGGGTTGTGGTAGGCGGGATGGCGCACATCGCTCCGGTTGGGGACGGGATTGGAGAATGCAAAAGCGGCGCCGTGGGGGATGGAAAGGGTTCGCAGATGATCCGACATGCGGGGAGGGATGATCGGCGCTCGGGGCACTTGGCGGGGACACCGGCGAGGCGCTGGCGGGGCGCTTGGCGGGGACACCGGCGAGGCGCTGGCGGGGCGCTTGGCTGGGACACCGGCGAGGCGATGGCGGGGACATCGGCGGGGCGATGGGACGAGGGCGCTTGACGGGGGTTTCACAACCTCCAAACCCGCTTTCGCCCGGTGATGTCACCCGGACACTTGTGCCGAGGCGGCCCCGCGACAGAAGACAGGGTTCCTTGCGTTGACAACAGGGGGCGGGGGCGCCCGCGGCAAGGCGGAGGGGGTGCGGGAGACGGGGGAAAAAGACCGCCGCCCGCGGGACGGAGGTCTCGCGGGCGGCGGGGTTGGAACCTTGGATGTCGCGCGGCCAATCAGTGGCTGTCGGGCAGGGCGACGGGGCCGGCGCTTTCGCGCTTGGACTGCCAGATGGCCCAGCCGATCAGCACCAGGCAGACCAGCAGGACGGTCCAGCGCACGGGGGTCCAGCCCTCGTAGACGAGGTCTTTGGCCAACCTGAACTTGTTGTCGGCGGCGGCGGCGTTGACGGTCTTGGCGACCAGCGAGTCGTAGCCGAGCATGAGCGGCACGGCCAGCACGGCGACCATGTTCATGACCTTCAACAGGGGGTTGACGGCGGGACCGGCGGTGTCCTTGAGGGGATCGCCGACGGTGTCGCCGGTGACCGACGCCTTGTGCTTCTCGGAACCCTTGCCGGTGTTGGCCTCGAGGTCGCGGGGTTCATCCTCGACCATCTTCTTGGCATTGTCCCAGGCGCCGCCGGCGTTGCACATGAAACTGGCCAGGAGCTGCCCGGTGACGATGGCGCCGGCGAGGAAACCGGCCAGCCCGATGGGGCCTAGGAAGTAGCCGACGAGGATGGGGCTGAGGATGCCCAGGACCGCCGGTCCGATGAGTTCCTTCTGGGCCGAGCCGGTGCAGATATCGACGACGCGGGCGTAGTCGGGTTTCTTGGTTCCGTCCCAGATGGCCTTGTCACGGAACTGGATTCTAACCTCGTTGACGATGAGGTAGGCGGCCCGTCCGACAGCGCGGATGAGCATGGAGCTGAACAGGAACGGGACGGCGCCGCCGATCAACATGCCGATGAGCAGGTTGGGGCTGGAGACGCTGAGGAGTCCGGCGACGCGGTGATAGACCGCGAGGGGGACGGCCTTTTCCTCGCCGCCGCCGCCGGAGGCGATGACGGTGATGAAGGAGGCGAAGAGGCTGACGGCGGCGATGACCGCCGATCCGATGGCGACGCCCTTGGTGACGGCCTTGGTGGTGTTGCCGACGGCGTCGAGGTCGGAGAGGATCTGCCGGGATTCCTTGAGCTTGCGCTCGTCGCCCTGGAGGATCTCGTCGTTGAGCTCATAGCCCATCTCGGCGATGCCGTTGGCGTTGTCGGCGATGGGTCCGAAGACGTCCATGGAGACGGTGTTGCCGGTCAACGTCAGCATTCCGATGCCGCACATGGCGACGCCGAAGGCGATGAAGATCGGGTTCATCTCGGTCATGGTCGTGGTGTAGATCAGCACCGAGGCGTAGATGGCGGCGCAGAGGACCAGGGCGGTCCAGACGGCCGATTCATAACCGACGGCGAAGCCCTCGATGATGGTGGTGCCGTGCCCGGTCTCGGTGCTGCGCTTGATCCCCTTGACGGGCTGGAACTCGGTTCCGGTGAAGTATTCGGTGACGCGGTTGAGGGCGATGCACAGCAGGATGCCGACGAAGCAGGTCCAGGCCGGTCGCATGTCCAGGCCGATCTGGCCGAAGTTGGCCCAGGTCGGCAAGGATTGGATGCCGGCGAGGACTTCGGGGGTGGCGTTGGTGGCGTCGAATCGGAGGTAGTAGTAGCCCAGGACGATGAATCCGACGACGCTTATGAACGAACCGATGAGGAAGCCCTTGTTGATCTGCTTCATGGCCTCGCGGACGGAGCCTTTGTCGCCGGCGCGGACGGTATAGGTGGAGATGATGGAGCCGATGACGCCGATGGCGCGGACGAGGATGGGGAAGATGACGCCCTTGTGCCCGAAGCTGGCCCAGCCCAGGATCATGGCGGCGACGATGGTCACTTCGTAGCTCTCGAAGATATCGGCGGCCATACCGGCGCAGTCGCCGACGTTGTC
>JBBSAF010000362.1:0-2853 GCA_038252525.1 Tepidisphaerales bacterium | reverse complement strand
GGCATGGGGGGGAGGAGGTTGTAGGTTGTAAGTTGTAGGTTGTAAGTTAGGAGCGGCGATGGCGGAGGGAGACGGCTTGTTCCAGGCGGCGGATGAGGCGGGCGACTTCGGAGGCGATGCTCAAGGTGTTGTCGATTTGCGACGGGGGGCCGTAATTCAGGCGCTTGCAGAGGAACAATTGGGTTTCGGCCTCTTGGATCGAGCCTTGGGCGATGCGAAGATGGTGCGCGAATTCGCGGCCTTCCCCGCGACCTTGGCCTTCGGCGATATTGGAGGGCACGGAGACCGCGGCGCGGCGGAGCTGGCTGCTCAGTCCATACTGTTCGTCGCGCGGGAACGCCAACGTGAGCGCGTAGACGCCCGCGGCGAAGTCCATGGCGCGTTGCCACGCGACCAAGTCCCGATAGGTTCGCGTCTCCATCCGATCTCTCCCACTTACAACTTACAACCTACAACTTACAACCAGTCCCCTACACCACCATCTCTTTTTCGCCGCCTCGTCCGGCGATGATGATTTCGCCGGCGTCTTCGAGGCGTCTGACCACGTCCACGATTTTTTGTTGGGCGGATTCCACGTCGCTGACGCGGACGGGGCCCATGTACTGCATGTCTTCCTGGATGAGCTGGGCGGCGCGTTCGGACATGTTCTTGAATATCTTTTGCTTGAGATCCTCGCTGGCGGTCTTGAGGGCGAGGGACAATTCCTCGTTGTCGACTTCCTTGAGGACCGACTGGATGCCCTTGTCGTTGACCAGCAGGATGTCCTCGAAGACGAACATGAGTCGGCGGATCTGCTCGACGAGATCGGGGTCCTCGGCCTCGAGGCCCTCCATGATGCCCTTCTCGGTGGAACGGTCGGCGAGGTTGAGGATCTCGGCGACGGTGTCGACGCCGCCGGCTTTCTCGAAGGTTTGGCTCACGATGTCGGAGAGGCGATGTTCGAGGCCGCGCTCGACCTCCTTGATGACCTCGGGGTTGGTCTGCTCCATGTTGGCGACGCGTTTGACGACCTCGATCTGCTTTTGGCTGGGGAGGCCGACGAGAATTTCGGAGGCTTTTTGGCTGGGGAGGTGGGCGAGGATGAGGGCGATGGTCTGGGGATGCTCATCCTGGATGAACGTCAGGAGGTTTTCGCTTTCGGCCTTTTGAAGGAACGAGAACGGCGTGGTCTGGACCTGCTGGGTGACCTGTTTGATGACGGCGGCGGCGTCGGCCTCGGAGAGGGATTTTTGGAGGAGGGCGCGGGCGTATTCGAGTCCGCCCTCGGAGAGGTAGCTGTTGGCGAGGGCGATGTTGTAGAACTCGCCGAAGACGTCCTTGCGGCTGTTGGCGCTGATCTCGCCGAGGCTGGCGATCTCGCGGCTGACCTCCTCGACGGCCTCGCGGGAGAGGCGTTTGAGGATTTCGGCCGCCTGGTCCTGTTCGAGGCTGAGGAGGAGGATGGCGGATTTTCGGACGCCGGTGAGTTCAGCGGGCATGGGGAGGCCGGGGTTGGGGGAGGGTGGGGGTAATGGGATCGCGGGTGGTCATGGTGTTCAGGCGCGGTTGAGCCAACGTTGGACGAGGGTGGCGGCGGCGTCGGGGTTTTCCTTCACGAGGGTGGCGACTTGTCCGATCATCTGCTGGGCGCGGACGGAGTCGTCGTCGAGCTCCATGCCGTCGAGGAGGGCGTCGCCCTCGCCGACCTCGCCGGCGAGGTGTTCGCCGGAGGCCAGCCGGGTGGATTCGGAGGGTTGGGACGGCAGGGCGATGACCGGGACGGGGGCGCTTTTGCGGACCATCATGGAGACCATGAAGAGGCTGACGACGGCGAGGGCGCCGAGAGCGATTTCCTTGACGTGTCCGCCGAGGGCGAGTGAGACGCCGGAGGCGGGGGTGGTCTGGGCGGCCATGGCGAGCTGGGGGACGAGGTCGGCGTAGGTGGCGACGGAGACGGCGGCGTCGTCCTTGAGCATCATGATGGTCTTGAGCTCATCGCGCATGCGGGCGGTCTCGGTCTCGATGAGGGGTGCGAGGATCTGGGCGTCGGGTTCGGATTGGCCGGCGGGGTTGAGCTGCTTGTAGAGCGCGGCGAAATAGCTGCGGGGGACGCGGACCGAGGCGCTTTGGACGGTGGACTTGCCGGCGGGGGTTCGGCTGGTGGTGGTCTTCTGGCTGGTGACGAGCTGGAAGCGGGTGGTCTCGTCGGAGACGGTGCCGGCGGTTTCGGAGCCGCCGCCGGTGTCGATGGCCATGCCGATGTTGGGACCGGCGCCAGCCTCGCCGGAACCGCGTCCGGCGGAGGTGGTTTCCTCGGTGTGGTTATGGACCTCGATTTCCTTGTGGACGAGGTTCTTGGGATCGACGACGGTCTCCTGGGATTGTTCGGTGCTGACGTTCAGGTCCACGGTGACCGAGGCGATGAGGCCGCGAATGAAGGAGAAATGCTCGCGTATCTTGGATTCCTCCTTGCGTTCGGCCTCGTATTTCATTTCGAGTTGGCTGTCGGCCATGCCGATGCCGCCCTCGTCGCGGTCCTGGACGACGTAGGAATGACCGTCGATGACGACCGAGACGTTCTTGCGGGCGAGTCCGGCCTGGGAGCCGGCGACGACATCGGCGGCGGCGTTGACGAGCTTGTTGTCGGGTTTGGCGCCGGACCGCATCTGGAGGGAGACCAGGGCGGTGGGGGCGATGGAGGCGCCGATGCGGACCTCGTCCTTGGGGTCGATGACGACGGTGGCGTTGGCGACGTTGGGGAAGTTGCGAAGGACCTGGCCGAGGGTGAGCTGCTTGGCCTGGTTGAACATGGCGGCCATTTTGCCGCTGGAATCCCAGGGGCTCATCTGCTTGGCGATGATGTCGTAGCCGGTC
>JBBSAF010000361.1:0-2854 GCA_038252525.1 Tepidisphaerales bacterium | reverse complement strand
CCCCGCTGCTGCTGGGCCATCATCGAATGAAGCACCGCCGTGCCCGTCAGCCGCGGCAGCAGCGAGGCGTACTCGACCGGATCCCACGCCCCATGCCCCCCCCCCCCCCAGGCCGGCCGCGCCGCCTCGGGGCCGGGGGCCTCTGGGGCGTGGGATCCGGTCGAGAACGCCTCGCTGCTGCCGTGGCTGACGGGCACGGCGCTGCTTCATTCGATGATGGCCCAGCAGCAGCGGGGAATGCTGAAGTTGTGGAACGCGGGATTGATCGCGGCGACGTTCATCCTGTGCGTGTTCGGCACATACCTGACGCGCAGCGGGGTGGTGCAATCGGTGCACAGCTTCGGGGCGTCGCTCATCGGGACTTTTTTCCTGGTGTTCCTGGTGGCGGTGACGCTGTTTTGCGTGATCTTGCTGGTGTCGCGGCGGAAGCTGCTGCGGTCGGAGCATCCGCTGGAGAGTTTGGCCGGGCGCGAGGGGGCGTTTTTGCTGACCAACCTGCTGTTGGCGGGAATGACGGCGGTGACGCTGGTGGGGACGATTTTCCCGTTGTTGAGCGACGGTGTGACCGTCGATCAGACGTTTTACAATCGGTCGGTGCTGCCGCCGGCGATGGCGCTGTTGGCGTTGATGGCGGCCGGGCCGCTGTTTGTTTATGGACGGGATGCGGGGCGGCTGCTGAAAAAGCGGATGATCGCGCCGGCGTCGGCGGGGTTGGTGGCGGCGGCGATTTTGGGAGTGGGATGGACGGTCAACCCGTGGGCGTTGGTGGCGGCGTTCGTGGCGGGGGCGGCGATCACGTCGGCGGGGATCGACATGGCGCGGGTGTATGGGGAGCGGCGTCGGACGACCGGCGAGGGGGCGGGATTGGCGCTATGGCGGATGCTGGACAGCAACCATCGGCGCTACGGCGGGCAGACGGTGCATGTGGGGATGCTGCTGGTCATGATCGGGGTGGTCGGATCGTCGCTGTTCAACGTCAAGGAGACGTTCCAGTTGCATCCGGGGCAGACGGTGGAATACGCCGGAAGGAAGTTGACGTTCGAGAAACTGTTCGAGACCCAGGGGCCGAACTTCATCGCCATGGAGGCGGTGGTGACGTTGAAGGAGGCCGACGGCGCGGTGAAGACGGTGCATCCGCAGCGGCGGCTGTATAACAAGACCGACCAGCCGAACAGCGAGGTGGCGATCGAATCGAACCTGCGGGAGGATCTGTACGTGACGCTGGCGGGATGGGAGGATGGGGGGAAGCTGACGGCGTTGCAGGTGGTGATCAATCCGTTGGTGTCATGGATTTGGATCGGGGGGATTGTCATGACGCTGGGGGCGATCGTGTGCCTGCTGCCGCGATTGGAGCCGGGGGTGGCGACGGCGCCGGTGGAGATCAAGTCGTCGTCGGCCGGGAGCAATGCAACGGGGGGCAAGCGGTTGTCGGGGAAGAGTGCGGAGAGAAGCGGGCGACGGGTGGCGGGAGCCGAACAATGAATCGACGAATGAAGCTCGGATTGGGATTGGGATGGGTGGCGATGTCGTTGGCGGCGTGTTCGTCAACCCAGGCGCCCCGGGCGCCGGGCGCGGCGGCGACGGTGGACGAGCCGATGGCGAGGATCGAGCCGGCGCCGGAGGTGCGCGGGTTGGGGGAGGCGCGGATGCTCATGACCCAGCCGGAGGGGACGACGCGGCCGGCGGGGGAGGCGGCGGCGACCGGGGCGGGGGCGGACGGGAGCGGCGCGGGGGCGTTGCCGCCGGGGCATCCGGCGCTGCCGGCGGGACATCCGCAGGTGGGGGATGAGCCGGGCGGGATGCCGGCGGGACATCCGGCGGTGGGAAATGGGATGCCCGGCGGGATGCCGGCGGCGGGGAAGGGTGGAATGCCGGCGGGGCACCCGGATATTTCGCAGATGAATCGAAATCAAGCGCCGGCGACACAGGCGGCGAGCATCGGGACGCTGGAGATTCATGTGAGCCAGGGAACGGCGGGCGGGCCGGCGGTGGGAGCGGATGGGATCACACTGGAGCTGTATCATCGCGGACAGAAGATCGACGCGATGGACGGCAAGTTGCGGGAGGATGGCACGCTGATCGTCGATGGGGTGCCGGTGACGCTGGGGGTGCAGCCGCTGGTGAAGGTCGTGCACGACGGAGTGGTTTATTCGGCGGTCGGGCAGACGATGGATTCGACGCATCCGAACCAGACGATGGATGTGACGGTGTACCAGGCGACGGAGCAGAGGCCGGATTTCCGGCTCCGGGCGCGGCATGTGTCGATGCAATCGACGGCGCAGGGGCTGCGGGTCGAGGAGATGTTGATGGTTGAATGTCCCGGCGACAAGGCGTGGACGGGGGCGCCGGCGGCGGGGGGCAAGCCGGTGACGTTGGAATTGACGATCCCGGCGGATGCGTTCGGGGTGGAATTGGGGGGCGGGTTCGAGGAGTCGATGGCGGATGTCCGGCCGGGGAGGATTCTCAGTCATTTGCCGATCACACCGGGTCAGAGCACGTTCCAGGCGAGTTATTTCGTGCCGGTGACGGAAGGGAAGGCGGAGGTGAATTGGGGGGCGTCGGCGCCGGTGGCGAACATGATGGTGTTTTTGCCGGCCGATGGATCGACGGTGAAATTGGATGGGCTGGAGGCGTTGGGGTCGCGGCAGATGGACGGCGGGGAGACGCGGTACTACAAGGCCGGGCCGGTGGAGGCGGGGAAGGTGGTGGGGATGGAACTGGCGAACGTGCCGAAGGTGGCGGCGACGGTCGACGACGGGCACGATCACGCGGCGGAAATGAAGCCGGCGGGATCGTCGGCGACGGCGAAGATCATCGCGGGGGTGGGGGCGGCGGTGGTGCTGCTGGCGGGGTT
>JBBSAF010000360.1:0-2876 GCA_038252525.1 Tepidisphaerales bacterium | reverse complement strand
GTCGATGTAATCCTTGAGTTGCTGAGGCCCCGCCGGCTCGACCACCGCCATGCGCAGGTGCTCGAACAAATATCGGCTGTCGGCCGGGACTTGGGTCGATTCGCACCAGGGATCCTCGCCGGAGATCACGACCACCCCGCCGTCGGGATGGGCGCCGGCCATGTTACCCAGCGCCAAGGCGTCGGCGGCCACGTGGACGCCGACGTTCTTCATGCAAATGAGGGCTTTGCACCCCAGCATCTGGGCGCCGTTGGCCGACGCGGCGGCAAGGGCCTCGTTGTTGGCCTGGAACGCCCGGACGCCGTTTTTCTGGATCAGCGTGGAGAGGTCGCCGAGGATGTCGAAGAACCCGGCGACCGGCGAGCCGGGGTACCCGGTGAGCAGCGGAATGCCACCGGCGACCTCGAGGGCGCCCTTGACCAGCAGTTCGTTGCCTGTGAAGACCTCGCGCCCGGCGGCGGCGAGAAAACGCGCGTCGATTCCCATTGCAGTTCATCCTTCCGCGATGGCGACCGGCCGGCCGATGCCGCCGCGATCCCGACGTGGCTTACGACCGGCACAGGCCGGGCGCAGGGGACGTCGCTTTACCATCCGCGAATCGTGACTCTTGGACCGGTCGGGATTTGAAGGCCGACCGCTCCGAAACAACCCCGCGACACCCGGTCCCGATCGGACCTTGGCGCCGCGACAATGGAACCATCATAGGCACTAAATCCGCGCACACCAAGTCGAAGTTCGACTGCGGACGAGGAATCATCGTTCACATGCGGAAGCCCCGGGCGAGGCGCATGGGAGTCATAGGCCGGTCTTCTCTCGCCCTAAATCTCGCTCCTGCCAAGAGATAGGTGGCATAGCGCCCCTCGGCGGCGTCCCCCGTTGACATCCTGTCGTCATGCACTCAGCCGGGGGCGGCTGAGCTACACGAATCGTCGGGGACCATGGGCGAATTGTGTATCACAACGAGGGCGAGGGCCCCATGCCGTCACCGTAGGGAACGATTCTTTCGACGCGGGACCGCCTCGGCCTCGTCCGGGGAGGATCACCGGGCGGAAGCAGGTGTGGAGGTTGTGAAAACTGCGCTTCGCGCGCCGAACTCGCTTGCATTCGACCCACCCATGCGGCGAAAGACGGGGCCGAGGCGGCCCCGCGACAATAGGGTCAACTTGTGTTCTCTCCCGTTCCCCTCGTGAAATCGTTGCGTTGAGGGCATTGGGCGAGGCCCCCCGCGACAAAAGGCGCCGCCATGGCGCACGCGGGGAGCGGACGCGCGAAGACGTAGATATCGTGGCTGGCAAGGGCCGCGGCGCTGCCATGGCGCACGCGGGGAGCGGACGCGGCCACCTCGCTCGGGATCATCGTTCGCCGGTCGCGTCCGCGTGTGGTCTGCCCGCCCTCACGCCCCGTGTTTCCGGGCGATCTCCCGCGCCTTCTCCAGCGCCTCGGCGAGCTTCGACGGGTCCTTGCCCCCGGCTTGGGCCATTTGCGGACGCCCGCCGCCGCCGCCGCCGGCGATTTTCGCCACATCGCGGATCCAGTCGCCGGCCTTGAAGCCCTTGGCGATCCAATCGTCGCTCACGGCCGCCACGAAGCTCACCTTGCCCTCGTCGGCCGACGCCAACAAGATCGCGTGGCTCGGGCGCCGCTTCTTGATCGAGTCGATCGCCCCCAGCAGTTGCTCCCCGCTCGCCCCGGCGTATTCCGCGACGATCGCGCCGGAAACTTCCATCATCGAATCGGCGAAGGCCTTGGGATCTTGCGTCCCCCCGCCGCCGGATTGCAGCTTCTTTTGCAAAATCTTGATCTGCTCCTGCAAGGCCGCGACGCGCTTGGGAACCTCCTCGATGGGGGCGCTCAGCGCCTGGCTGACGCCGCGAACCTGCCGTTCGAGCTCCTGGACGAACTCGACGGCGCCGCGACCCGTCACACCGATGATCCGGCGAACGCCCTTGGAGACCGATTCCTCGCCGATGATCTTGAAGAACCCCGCCTGCCCGGTGCGTGTCAGATGCGTGCCGCCGCAGAACTCGATCGAGTGTTCGACCGTCGCCTCGCGGGCCGGATCGTCGGTCCCGACCGCCACCACGCGCACGGGATCGGGGTATTTCTCACCGAACACCGCGCGCACGCCGGAGAGTTTTTTCGCCTCGTCCAGCGCCATCACCGTGGCGCTGACCGGCACGTCGGAGCGGATCTTCTCATTCACCAGCCGCTCGACCTGCGCGATCTCCGCGGGGCTGACGGCCTGGCCGTGGGAAAAGTCGAATCGCAGCTTGTCGGGATCGACCAGCGATCCCTTCTGGTCCACGTGGTCCCCCAGCACCCGCCGCAGCGCCCAATTCAGCAGGTGCGTGGCGGTGTGGTTCCGCATGGTGTCGGCCCGGCGCTGATCGACCCGCACCATCGCCCGCTCGCCGGGACTGATCGTCCCCTCGGCCACGGTTCCAAAATGCAGCACCCAATCCCCTTTGCGAACCGTCGCCGCCACGTCGAACCGCCCGGTCGCCGTCTGGATCGCCCCGATGTCCCCGACCTGTCCCCCCTGCTCGGCGTAAAACGTCGTGCGATCCAGCAGAATCGCCGCCGAGTCATCCTCGCCGAGCCGTCCTTCGGTGACGGCCTGGTCGTCGACCACCCAACCCAAGATGGCGGCCTCGGTGGTCATGCCCCCGTGTTTCGGCGAATCGTCGGTCTTGTCGAATCGCGTTAGATCGACCGCCACCGCCGTCGGTCCCTTGCGACCGGCCCCGGAGATCCGCACATGCTCCTCCCACAGCCGCTCGTATTCCGGCACATCCGGCGTCAACCCGAGGTCGCGGGCGAGCTGCATCGCCATGTCCGCCGGAAATCCGAGGGTGGCGTGGAGGTTGAACAAATCC
>JBBSAF010000359.1:0-2880 GCA_038252525.1 Tepidisphaerales bacterium | reverse complement strand
GCAACGCGAACTTGAGCCGGTCATACTGACCTTCCAGCCAGTGGCCCAGGCGCTGGATTTGTTTGACGATCGCGCCAGGACTGATCGACAGGCCCGGCAGGTCCTTGAAGAGCCGGGTGATCTGGCGGAACGGAAGCCGGTGGCAGACCCGCATCACCGCCGCCGTCGCCAGCGCATTGAGGCCCGGCTGCGCGTGCGGCAAATTCGCCGCCGGCGGTTGCTCGGACGCGCGGCTCTCGACGCGCGTTCGACATCCCGGGCAGTATCCGCTGGTGGTGTGATAGCAGGTGACCTTCACCTCGGCAGGTACGAGCTCCTCCACGATCCGCCGGTGATGCTCGACGTCCGCCAATCGCACATTGCAATGCGGACACGACGGCTCGCCCTGGGGATCGATCGGAAACGGCACGTCCTGATGCATGTCGATCTTGCGGGGCATCGGCCGGACCGCCGCGACGTGACCCGCACGACGCCCCGGCTTCTTCCGCGATTCACCCGCCGGCACGCTCGCCTTCACAAACGCCGGGACGGGCTTGGGCTTTTGCTTGAACTGCGCGGTGAGGTCTTTGAGCTTTTGCCGCAATGCCAGATTCGCCGCCTTGTAGCTGGCGTTGGAGTTCTCGAGCCGATCGATCTTCCGATAAGCCCGATACAACTCCGGCCCGGTTGCCCGCAACTCGCCTTCAAGATCGCAACACCGCCCCCGATGGTATTGCGCCTCGGCCTTGAATCGTTCGTATTGTTTCAGTTCCCGGGCATCCATGCCGCGCGCACCTTACCAAAAGAATCTCCATCGCGCGCCCCCCCCCTCCAAAAAAATTCGCTGGCGGGACGGTAAACAGTTACGGGGGAATGCTGAGCGCGGGGGCTGCGACGAATCCCCGTCAACGCCGGGTATCCCTGGCTGAAACAATGCACCCATGAATCCCCGTCCTTCGCGCGAAATCGCATAATGGGCGGGGGTTTTTCGATTATAAATGTACCTGTCCCCTTTATATAAAGGGGACAGGTACTTTTATTTCGCCGACGGCGGGGGGATCATCCCAGACCGAAGCGGGCGTGGACGCGCTTTTCCATGGGGGCGAAGAGCAGGCGGTCGGCGGCCATGCCGACCATCACCATCATCGCCATCACCGCCACCACCTGGGCCACATCGGCGAACTCGCGGCCGGCGTGGAGCAGGTAGCCCAGTCCGTGGGGGGAGACCCATAGGATCAGTTCCGCACCCATCAGGCTGCGCCAGGCGAAGCTGAAACCTTGGCGGAGACTGCTGGAGAGCGCCGGGAGGCTGGCCGGGAGCAGGACGTACCACACCGTCCGCCAGCCGGTGGCGCCGAGCATCCGGCCGGCGCGGTGGTAGATCGGCGGGATGGTTCGCAAACCATCGCGCAAGGCCAACGCGATGGCGAAACAGCTTCCCATGATGAGGACGAACAGCACGCCCCATTCGTTGATGCCGAGGGTGAGGATGGCCAAGGGCACCCAGCAGACGCTGGGGAGGGTTTGCATGCCGAGGAACAGCGGGCCGAAGAAGTCGTCGACCGCTCGCCAGCGCCACATCGCCAGTCCCAGCAATCCGCCGATCAGGATGCTGGCCGCGAAACCGGCGGTGAGTCGGCCGAGGCTGGTGAGCTGGGCGATGACCAGGGGGCTGCGCCAGACGGGATCGCGCGGTCGGTCGGGGAGGTTGCGGGCGGGGCGCCACGGCCAGCCGGGGGCGATGGGTTCGCCGAAGTAGGTGGGGACGTTGAGCAGGCGGGTGGTGGCGTCGGCGACGGCGCTGGGCGACGGGAACTTCCAGGCCTGCCAGCCGACGACCCTATATGCCGCCTCCCAGGTCGACAGGATGACGATCCAGATCATCAGACGCTTGAGGCTTCCAATATTCGGCCATCTGGGCATTGACACGGTTGACCTCGTCCTCGATTTCCTTGCGGACCCGCTGGACCAGCTCGCTCACGTCGCGGCTGTCGAAGTTTCGCGGATGCGGTAGGTCGATGCGGATTTCGGAGCGGATTCGCCCGGGGTGGGCATGCAACACGATGATGCGGTCGGCGAGGCGGACGGCCTCTCCGACGGAGTGGGTGACGAACAGGATGGTTTTGCGGGTTCGGATCCAAAGTTCCTGGAGCTGTTCGTGCATGAGGGTGCGGGTCTGTGCGTCGAGGGCGGCGAAGGGCTCGTCCATGAGCAGGACGGCGGGGTTCATCACCATGGCGCGGGCGATGGCGACGCGCTGGCGCATGCCGCCGGAGAGCTCGTGGGGCAGCTTTCGCCCCGAGGTGTTCAGATGCACCATGCGGAGGGCGTCGCGGGTGGCGGCCTTTCGGGCGGCGGCGGGCATTTTGGCCATTTTCAGCCCGAACTCGATGTTCTGGGCGGCGCTGAGCCAGGGGAACAGCCCATGGTCCTGGAAGACCACGGCGCGGTCGGGACCGGGTCCGCGTACGGGCTTGCCGTCGAGGAGGATTTGGCCGGAGTCGTGGGGCGTCATGCCGGCGGCGATGCCGAGGAGGGTGGATTTTCCGCAACCGCTGGGGCCGACGACGACGACGAACTCGCCGCTTTCACAGGTGATCGAGACATCGGTCAGAGCGGGGACGGCGCCGAATTGCTTGTGGATGGCGAGGAGTTCCAGCCGCCCGCGGGGGGCGCCGCCGGGCGGCGCGGACAGTCCGGCAATGAGAGGCGATTCAGTGGGCATCGCCGGATCCTTTCGCGGCGTCGGCCGGCGCGGCGGGCAATGCTGTCAACGTAACGAGTGGATGCCGTCGAGAGGTGGATGCGAAGGCGGACTCAACTGTCGCGGGGGGGCGCCGCCGCCCCCGATTCGCCGGTTTGACCGGCCGCAGCAGGGGCGGGGGGGGGGGAGGCGCGGGG
>JBBSAF010000358.1:0-2899 GCA_038252525.1 Tepidisphaerales bacterium | reverse complement strand
CGCTCCGGGCATCGCCGCGGCGAACCGATCGGGCTGGCGATCTTCTCATTTCTGCTGGCGGTGTCGTCCGGGTTGGCCATGGTCGCGCTGCGAGTCGGCTGGTGGAAGCCGTGAGCGATCCCGTCGATCCGGCCTTGGCCGAGCGGTGGATGCGCCGCGCACTGGAGCTGGCCGCCGAGGCTTGGCGGCTGGGCGAAACCCCCATCGGCGCGGTCATCGCGGACCTGACCAGCGGCCAAATCATCGCCGAGGGGTTCAATCGCCGCGGCATCGACCACGACCCCACCGCCCATGCAGAGATGGTCGCGCTTCGCGCCGCCGGCGCGGCCACCGGGCATTGGCGGCTCACCGATCGCGCCATGATCGTCACCCTCGAACCCTGTCCGATGTGCGCCGGAGCCCTGGTCAACGCCCGCGTGCCGCTGCTGATTTACGGCGCCGACGACCCCAAGGCCGGCGCCGCCCGATCCTTGTTCGGCCTCTGCGACGACCCCCGCCTCAACCATCGGATGGAGATCGTCGCCGGGGTCTTGGCCGACGAATCCGCCGAATTGCTGCGCGGATTCTTCCGGGCACAACGGGCCATGGGCAAGAAGTGATCCCTCCCGCTATGATGCGCCGACGTGCAACGATCGACACTGCAACGCCACCTGGAGGACGGCGCCCCCCGCGGGTCGCTGGCTTGGGCGATGCGCGCGTTGGGCCGCGGGCGATTGCCCGAATCGGTCGTGCTGGCCGATGGAATCTACACCCTCGACCACGCCATCAAACACGACTTTTTCGCCGCCACCGCCCTGTATGACGGCCCCGCCGGCGCCGCGGTGGTGAAGGTCGCCCGCACCGCTCCGTTCATGGGACTGCCCCTGATCGTCGTCGGGCAATGGCTCCGCCGGCGCGAGATGCGGTTCTATCGCCAACTCGCCGATCTGCCCAACATCCCGGAGATCCTCGGCGCCGTCGGGCCGACCGGATTCGCCCACCGCTTCATCCCCGGCCGGCCGCTGGCGAAAAACAAGCCCGTGCCCGACGGGTTTTTCGATGAATTGCTTGCATTGATGCGCGAACTGCACCGCCGCGGACTGGCCTATGTCGATGCCAACAAGCCCGAGAACATCCTCCTGGGCGACGACGGCCGACCGCACCTGATCGACTTCCAGATCAGCTGGGATGTCCGCGAGCTCGGCGACAATGCCCTCAACCGGTGGTGGTTGCGGCATCTCCAGGCGAGCGACACCTACCACGTGCTCAAGCACAAGCGCCGACTGAGGCCCGATGAACTGCGCCCCGGCGAGGCCGAGCTCTCCCGCCGCCGCGGACCCTTGATCCGATTTCATCGCGTGGCCAGCAAGCCGTACTTCTGGGTCCGCCGTTCGGTCTTCGGGTGGCTTCGCGGCCGAAACCATCTGCTGCCCGAGGGCAGCAAATGACATCGGCGGACATGGGCGGAGGCGGCGCGCGGCCGCCCGCGCCGATCCGCCCGTGTTGATCCGCCCGTGTTGATCCGCCCGGTTGGGAAAACCGCCCGCCCGCCGTATACTCCCCCGCCTTCACCCACCCAGGAGCAAGCCCATGAACGTGTTGGTCGCCGGCGGCGCGGGGTACATCGGATCGCACACCGTCAAACGCCTCAAGGAATCCGGGCACACCCCGGTCATTTACGACAATCTCGCCCGCGGCCACCAGGCCCCCGTGGACATCCTGAAGGTTCCCGCCGTCATCGCCGATCTCAACGACCGCGCCGCCCTCCTCAAGGCCCTGCGCGACCACCACATCGACACCGTGATGCACTTCGCGGCCTACGCCTATGTCGGCGAGAGCGTCGGTGAGCCGCTGATGTATTATCGCAACAACGTCGCCACCACGATCAGCGTGCTGGAGACGATGCGCGAGGCCGGCGTGCATCGCTTCGTCTTCTCCAGCACCTGCGCCACCTACGGCGATCCCGACTCGATCCCCATCACCGAGGATGAGAAAAAAGCGCCCGTCAGCCCGTATGGGCGAAGCAAATTGATGGTCGAGGAGATCCTCAAGGATTACGCCGCCTCCGACAAATCCTTTGCGTTCGCGGCCCTGCGGTATTTCAACGCCAGTGGCTGCGCCCTCGACGGCTCGATCGGCGAGGACCACGACCCCGAGACCCACCTCATCCCCGTCGTCCTCCAAACCGTCCTGGGCGTCCGCGACAAGGTGACCGTCTTCGGGACCGATTATCCGACGCCCGACGGCACCAACATCCGCGATTACATCCACGTCGACGACTTGGCCGACGCCCACATCCGCGCCATGGAGAAACTCTCGAGCGGCGACCGGATGTTCCTCAACCTCGGCACGGGCAAGGGATTCAGCGTCAAACAGATCATCGAGGCCGTCGAGAAGGTCACGGGCAGGAAAGTCCCCGTCGAATACGGCCCGCGCCGCGACGGCGACGCCATCGCCCTCTATGCCGACCCGGCCCGCGCCAAACAAGTCCTCGGCTGGGAAGCCAAGATCAAGGACCCCGTCGAGGTGATCCGCTCGGCCTGGAATTGGTTCAAGGACCATCCCCGCGGCTACGCGAAATGACCCGCCGCGCGGCGGAGGGGGCGTCCCGCCACCGCGGTCGCGCGAGGGCGGTCTATCCATACCGCGCAAGGATGGGCGTTTCCAGAACGTCCCGTCGAACGCGGTCGCGCGAGGGGAGTCCCCCATGGACACGCCAATCACCGTTCACTCAGAGTTTGTGAATTTATTGAATTTCCGGGAAATGAGCCTCGTTTTCAGCCAAAAAGATGGGGTGTTTTTGTCCCCGATGGGAAAAGTTCACAGCCTCTCAGCCGAGGGCGGCTGAGCTACAGGAATCAAAGCCGGTGACGACGACGGCGCGCAACGGGGGTTTTCACAACCTCCAAACCCCATTCGT
>JBBSAF010000357.1:0-2908 GCA_038252525.1 Tepidisphaerales bacterium | reverse complement strand
GAAGAGGCGGCGGTCGGAACCGGCGGTTCATTCCCGCTTGCGAGGGACGGGGGCGATGCGCCCCCGCGATGTGGGGGAACAATGTCTTTCGGCGCGCCGGGGATATTCGACCCCTCTTTTGTCGCGGGGGCGCCTCGCCCGCGCCTTATATCATCGTGGGGTGGTTCGGAAGCGGCGCCGCCCGCCTGCGCGACGCCTTTTGACTCCTCGGTCGCGGGGGCGCCCCGCCCGCGCTCTTGTTCTTCATTCACATGCGACACCTCGAGTGGCTTGACCTCTTTCGCCTTGCCTCTTCCCTTGGTGCAGAGGGTGGCGCTGGTCATGACGATGGCGGGGATTTTGTCGAATAGTTCGCGCTTGAGACCGTCGGCCACGTTCACCGGGGCGGCGTGCAGGCTCACGCGCCGGGGGGAGCGGCCGGTGAGTTCCATCCAGAAGACCGCGTCGTCGAGGTCCTGGTTGAGGATCGCGTCGAGGGTTTGGCCCAGAATCGACACCTTGGTCGACAGGGCCGTCAGTTCGCTGATCTCCTCCTCGTCGGCCAAACCGGCCAGCATCGCCTTCATGTGGACTGTCAGATTGTGCAGACCCACCGACAGATCGTTTTCGACGATGCCCTTTTCGCGGATGCGGCCATTGCCCTTGCCCTCGGTGCGATGCCAGTGGGCGCAGCGCTCGAAGAACCGGTCGGCCCGGTCGCCGAGATCGACGACATCCTCGATGGCGGGGTTGGCCTTGGCGCCGTGGGTGCTGAGCATTCCGCGCCCCTTGCGCGGGTCGTAGAGCGCCCGCAACTGGTGGCGTAGGGCGCCCTCGGTGAACTTCAATCCAAAGTGGCTGCCGGCGACATCCTCGATGGTGTGGGCCTCGTCGAGCACCGCGAGATCGTATTTCGGAAGGTAGTTCACACCCGCCGCCCGGAGGGCCAAGTCGCTGAAGAACAGGGCGTGGTTGACGACCAGTATCTTGCCGCCGGACATGCGGCGCTTGGCCTTTTGCCAGAAGCATCCCTCGTAATGTTTGCAGCGCTTGCCCAGGCAGTTGCCGGCCTCGGCGGCGACCTTGTCCCAGACGTCCGGCTCGGGCAGGCCGGGCAGGTCGGACAGCGAACCATCGGTGGTTTTGGTGGCCCAGTCCTCGATGGTCCACAGGCTCTGGAGCTGGCGGTCCTGGTCGAACAGATAATTTTGCTTGGTTCGGGTCTGTTCGAGCCGGCGCTGGCAGAGGTAATTGGATCGGCCTTTGACGAGGACGGCGGTGAACTCCTCGGGCATCACCGCCCGCAAGAGCGGAATGTCCTTGTTGATGAGCTGCTCCTGGAGCGAAATGGTGTGGGTCGAGATGACCACGCGCTGATTGTTTTCGACGGCGTGGCGAATGGCCGGGAGCAGATAGGCGAACGACTTGCCGACGCCGGTCCCGGCCTCGACGAGGAGGTGATGGCCGTGGTCGAAGGCGTCGGCGACGGCCTCGGCCATTTCGAGCTGCTGGGGGCGGTGTTCATAGCCGTCTCCCAGTCGCCGGGCGATGGCGCCGTCGGGGCCGAGGATGTCATGGAGGGTGCCGACCATGGGAGGGCATTGTAGCGTGGACCATCGCTCATTTCGTCACCGCACTGAAGCTAGATTCGCCGGGCTTTGGCGTTCTTGTCGCCGGCGAAATCGCGGCTTGCCAAGGCGGAAAGCCATAATTAGGATGCCGAGGTCCGATTGGGGGCGGGATTCGCCGCCGCGGCGGATGCGATTCGTCGGCGCCGCGGGACGGTTTTTTCATTCGAGGGCAAATCCAATGGACGTGGTTTGGCTGTCACGATTGCAGTTCGCGCTGACCATCATGTTCCATTATCTTTTCCCGCCGCTCACCATCGGCATGGGCATCGTGCTGGTCTATCTCGAGGGGATGTATCTCCGCAAACGCGAGCCGATCTATGAGCAGGCGGCCAAGTTCTGGACGCAATTGTTCGCCGTGACGTTCGCCATCGGGGTGGCCACGGGGATCGTGATGGAGTTCCAGTTCGGCACCAACTGGGCGGTTTATTCGCGCTTCGTGGGGGATGTGTTCGGATCGGCCCTGGCGGCGGAGGGAATCTTTGCGTTCTTCCTCGAATCGGGCTTCCTGGCGGTGTTGGTGTTCGGCTGGGGCAAGGTGTCGGCGGGGTTTCATTTCTTCGCCACGTTGATGGTATCGCTGGGGTCGATGTTCAGTGCGGTGTGGATCGTGGTGGCCAACTCCTGGCAACAGACTCCGGCGGGGCACCATGTGGTGCGGATGATGCGCGATGGGCAGCCGTGGGTGCACAACGGCGCCCCGGTGATGCGGGCGGAGGTGGTCGATTTCCGGGCCGTGTTGTTCAACCCCTCGACGATCGACCGGCTCAGTCATGTGCTGATCGCGGCGTTCATCATGGGCGCGTTCTTCATCATGAGCATCTCGGCGTATTACCTGCTGAAAAACCGGCATATCGAGTTCGCCAAGCGTTCGTTCAGCGGGGCATTGATCTTCGCCACGATCTTCAGCCTGGCGCAACTGTTCAGCGGACATTCCAATGCCAAGATGGTGGCGCATCACCAGCCGGCGAAGATGGCGGCGTTCGAGGGGGTGTTCAAGACCGGGCCGGGCAATTTGAGCCTGTTCGGGATTCCCGACGAGGCCGCCGGCGTGATCCGCGGCGAGGTGTCGCTGCCGGGGATGCTCAGTCTCCTGATCTCCGGGGACACGACCACGCCGGTGATCGGCTTGGACCGCATTCCCCGCGATCAGTGGCCGCCGCTGACGCCGAGTTTCATCAGCTATCATGTGATGGTCGCCATCGGGATGTATTTCATCGCGCTGACGCTGTTGGCGAGTTTCCTGCGCTGGCGGGGCGTGTTGTTCAACCAGCGTTGGCTGCTGTGGGTGTTCGTGGGGT
>JBBSAF010000356.1:0-2908 GCA_038252525.1 Tepidisphaerales bacterium | reverse complement strand
TTGCGGGCGGGCTTTCTTGTTGGACCGGCGTACCGTATCCTGCGGGGTCCGTCGCGTCGGTTGATGCGATGGAAACGCCAACCGGAAAGAACCATGTTGCCACTGCCCGTCGTCGCCATCGTCGGCCGACCCAACGTCGGAAAATCATCGCTGCTCAACGCCCTGGTGGGCAAGCGCATCGCCATCGTCCAGGACATGCCGGGGGTGACGCGCGACCGGGTGTCGATCCCGCTGCAACTGCGCGGGCACTACGTCGAAATGGTGGACACCGGCGGTTACGGGTTCGAGGACCCCGACCAATTGACGCTGCACATCAAGCACCAGATCGAAATGGCGATGGCGCGGTCGAACCTCGTCGTCTTCATCGTCGATTGCGACGCCGGGTTGACCAGCGCCGACATCGAAATCGCCACCTTGCTGCGAAAACAGGGACTCAACACCCTCCTGGTGGCCAACAAGGCCGACGGACCCAAAGCCGACGCGGCCCTGGGGGACTTCGCACGGCTGGGACTCGGCACGCCGCTGGGGGTGTCGGCGCTGACCAATCGCAACCTCGACGCCCTCGCCGAGGCGATCGCCGACCGCATCGATCTGTCCAACGCCCCGACCGAGATTCCGCCGCCGGAGATGATGGTGGCGATCGTCGGCAAGCGCAACGCCGGCAAGAGCACGCTCGTGAACACCATCGCCGAGATCTATGACGGCCACGGCGACCGCGTGATCGTCTCGGAGGTACCGGGCACCACGCGGGACTCGATCGACGTGCGGTTCGAGAAAGACGGCAAGGGGCTGGTGGTGATCGACACCGCCGGGGTTCGCAAGAAGCGCCACATGGTCACCAACGACATCGAGTTCTATTCGTTCCACCGGGCCCAGCGGTCGGTGCGGCGGTCGGATGTCGTCTTGTTGCTCATCGACGCCACCGAGACCATCAGCGACCCCGACAAGAAACTCGCGGCCTACGTCGCCGAGCAGTACAAGCCGGTGGTCATCATCGTCAACAAGTGGGATTTGGCCCTCAAGGCCCTCCGCGAGCAGTCGCCGGAGGAGGGGGAAAAGCCGGTGGACGACTCGACGCTGATGGCGCGGTTCCACGAGTACCTCACCGCCGAGCTCAAGCACCTGTCGTTCGCCCCGATCGCGTTCGTGACGGCCACGGAGGGACGCAACGTGCAGCCGGTGCTGGATTTATGCCAACATCTGTTCAATCAGGCGAATCAGCGGCTGACCACCGGGCGGCTCAATCGGGCGGTGCGGCAGGTGCTGACCGAGAAGATTCCCAGCACGCCGTCAGGCCGCAAGGCGAAGATCTTTTATGCGACCCAGACGGATGTGGCGCCGCCGACGATCGTGTTGTTCGTCAACAAGCCCGAGTACGTCGAGGAGACGTATCAGCGGTTCATGATAAACCGGCTGCGGGATTTGCTGCCCTACGCCGAAGTGCCGATCCGGCTTTATATCCGGGCGCGCGGCGAGGCCGCCCGCGGCGCCCCGGCCCTCGATGAACTCGGCGAAGCGGACCTGGAGGAAACCGTCGAGAAGGTGACCAAGCGGAAGCTGCCCGAGCGCCCGCGCAAGAAATCCAAAACGTATCGCGCTCCCCCCGCGGCGCCCGGTTCGGCCGACCGCCGCGAGCGCCAGAAATCCAAGCCCCGTCCCAAGTCGCTCAAACACAAGGGGGTGGGGAGAGGGTCCAGGCCGGGGAGGTAGGGGGCAGTTGTCAGTTGTCGGTTGTCAGGAAAATGCGGTAAATCGAGGGCGGGTGCACGCGGGGACGATGGATTTTCGGGAAAGGCAAGGCTCTTCCCTTATCCTTCCACTGACAACTGACAACTGGCAACTGACAACCGACAACTGCTCTCTCACGCCACCTTCGCCAGCCGCAGGGTCTGCGTGGATCGGGCCGCGATCTCGGCGAACTCGTGGTGGCATTTTTTGAATGCGGCGACGATCTGGGGGTCGAACTGGGTTCCCGATGCCTGGACGATGATGTCGCGGGCGAGTTCGTGGGGCATGGCGTCCTTGTAGACGCGTCGGCTCGTGAGGGCGTCATACACATCGGCCAGCGCGACGATCCGTCCGGTGATCGGGATGTCGGCGCCGTGCAGGCCGTAGGGATAACCCGTGCCGTCCCACCGCTCGTGGTGGCAGAAGGCGATCTCGCAGGCGGTGGTGAGGAAGTCGTCCTCGCCGAGGCGCTGTTTGATGGCCAGCAGGCACTCGCCGCCGATGAGGGGGTGGCGTTCGATGACGATGCGCTCGTCGGGGGTGAGCCGACCGGGCTTCATGAGGATCGAGTCGGGGATGCCGACCTTGCCGATGTCGTGCAGGCTCGAGGCCATCGCCATCATCTTGACGGTGTTGTCGTCCAAGTCGCGCCGCACCGGACGCAGGGCCTTGGCCAGAATCTCCACATACAGCCCGATGCGGTCGAGGTGTTCGCCGGTCTGGTCGTCACGGCTTTCGGCCAGCCGGGCCAATCCGAAAATGACCGCGTCGCGGGTCTTCATGAGGGCGTGGCTGCGCCGATCGACCAACGTGGCGAGCTGGGCGTTGGCCGAGTCGAGCCGGGTTTCGTAGCGCCGAAGGATGAGTGCCGTGAGCGAGGCCGAAAAGACGAACAGGACGCATCCGACGGCGAAACCGACGTTCTTGACGGCGCCGACGATGCGATGGATGGAATGGCCGACATCAATGGGACCGGAGCCGAGATTCGAGACCGATCCCGTCGCGGTCTGGGCGAGCACCGAACTGAGGGCGTCGTCCAGCCACTGCCCGAACCACATCAACGCCGCCAGCAAACACACGAGCTGCGCGACCTCGACGGCCAGCACCAACAGCGCCCGTTTTTGGATCTTCAACACGTTTCATCCCTCCCGCGGCCACAATCGGCCCGCCGGGACCACAT
>JBBSAF010000355.1:0-2909 GCA_038252525.1 Tepidisphaerales bacterium | reverse complement strand
TGGGCCACCAAAATCATTTCTCCGTTCTTCCGTCGGATGCTCAAGGGCGAAATCTTGCGCTGCGTCTGACGCTGGTTGGCATCCAGATAGTCCATCATGACCGCCAGGCCCATCTCCAACGCCTCCTCCAATTCCAACGGCAGCGGGCTGGATCGCCCCCCCGCCGGGGTCAGCCCCATCGGGCCGCCCTGTTGGGCGATGGCGTCGCACAGGGGGCAATCCCACCCCCCCGCCGTTCGCAGCAGTTCGGCGAACACCCCGGCCGTGGTTTCGGCATCGTCCAGCGCCCGGTGGGCGGTGGTCGGCGCGATCCCCAACCGGCGCGACAGCACCTGCAGCCCGTTGCCGCCGCGACCGAAACGCTTGCGGGCGATGCGAACGGTGTCCAGCACCGGCACGTCGCCGAGGGCTTGGAGAATGTCCAACCCCGCGCGGCGCAATTCGCCGGCGAGAAACGATAGATCGAACCGGACGTTGTGCCCCACCACCGCCGCCCCGCCCAGCAGCGGCGCCACCACCGGCCAATGCTCGGCGAACGTCGGTTGCCCGGCCAGCATCGCCGAGGTGATGCCCGTCAGGGCGGTGATCCCCGCACCGATGCGCCGTCGGGGATCCAATAGTTGTTGGTGCCGGGCGACGACCGCGCCGCCTTCGATGCGGACGATGCCGATCTCGATCACGCGGTCGCCGAAGTCGGCCGACGCGCCGGTGGTCTCGGTGTCCACGAACGCCAGTGGAATGTCGGTGAGTTTCGACAGCAGCGAAAACGCCATGGCGGGATCATATCGCGCGGGCATTCAGAACTGGACGCCGATGATCGACGTCTCGAAGCACATCTGACCGTCGATCACCCCTTGGATGCGGCAGCAGATGCGTTTGTGACGGTTCCAGAGAAGCTGGCCGAGGAGGAACATTTTTTGTCCCGGCACGACTTGGGAGCGGAACTTGCAGTCCTCGACCCCGCCGAAGCCGACGAAGCCCTCCCACCCGAGGAACTTGCGGGAGTAGAACGACGCGAGCTGGGCGCCGGCTTCGATCATCAGCACACCGGGGAACAGCGGTCGGCCGGGGATGTGGCCGGGGACCCAGAACTCATCGTGGCCGATGTCCTTGAAACCGATGAGGCGGTGGTGTTCGGGTTCGGCCCAGACGATGCCGTTGAGGTGTTCCATGTCGCCGCGCTGGGGGTTGACGGCGCGGACGGCCTCTTGGTCGAACAGGAGGGCGCCCAGGTCGATGCCGGCGATGTCGAAGAGCATTTGCGGAGGCATGGCGTGATGGTTTCGGGAGGTTGGGGAAGCGAAAAAGGGACGACGCGGTCGTCCCTGGATCATCGAACCGAGAAAATCGCGGTCGCTTCTCAGCCGACGGCGCCGTCGCCGTCGCGTCCCTCGAGGATCTTCTTGCGAAGCTCCTGGGCGGCGGCCTTGATCTCCTGCATTTTCTTGCGGACGCGGGTGCCGGCGGCCTTGTTGCCCCCGAGGGCCTTCTGGACGTCGTCCTCGACCTCGTTGACCAGCGTCTTGAGCGTGTCGTATTCCTGCATGGGAACCTCCGTGGAAGCCTTGTTGCCGGGCGGAACTTTAAGACCAACCCCATTTCATGTCAATCGCGGGGGAAGGGACGTGAACCGCTCATCTTCCGCCCCGGTCGCGGAACCGCTTTGCACGCCACCCTCCCCGATTCGGTGGCGTCCCGCCCCATGCCGTCAACGCAACGCGTCCCGTCTTCCGTCGCGGGGCCGCCTCGGCCCCGTCTGGGGCACATCACCGGGCGGAAGTGGGTTTGGAGGTTGCGAAAACCGCCTTTCGCGCGCCGAACTCGTATACATGCCGCGCATCAAAGCGGGGCTGGGAGGGGCCGAGGCGGAGATCGCGACAGCAAAGGCGGCTTATGCCAGCACCCGTTTCCAGCGTCCAATCGTGACGTTGACTGGCATTGGGCGTTCCGCCCTCGCCACGCCGGAACGTGGCCGGGTCCCGGCGCTCGGCGCCCCCGTTTCCCGATCGACTTTCATACACACCCGTCTTCCCAAGCCACCTGTCGGACTTGAACCGACGACCTGATGTTTACAAAACATCTGCTCTGCCAACTGAGCTAAGGTGGCGAAAACCCCGGCCTTCAGCGGAGGATCTCGAGAACCTTGAACTCCACCGTCCCCCGCGGCGCCTTGACCTTGATGATCTCGCCGACGCGCGCCTTCATCAGGGCGTCGCCCATCGGACTGGCCGCGGTCACCGGCAAAATGTCGCTGTCGGCCGACGGCGGGATCGCCTCGCCAACCAGCCGCACCAGTTGCTCGGTGTCGTCGGAGGTGTCCAGAAGCTTGACGGTGTGCCCGAGGAAAACGATGTCGTCGGGCACGTTGTCGGTGTCCACCACCGCCAGGTTCTTGATCTTGCGCTCGAGCTCCGCCAAGTCGCGCTCGATGCCGCGATTCTCCTCCTTGGCGAAATGGTATTCGGCGTTTTCGGACAAATCCCCGAGGCTGGCGGCCTTGCGGATGCGGTCCTGCACGTCGATCTTCGCCTTGTACAACTCCTCGCGCTTGCGCTCGAGCTCCGCCTTTTCCGCCGCGCTGACAATCTGCATGACAAACACTCCATTCGCCGGTCGTCGCCGGCGGGGGCAATCCAAGGTGTCCACTGAAAAACACGAACCACCGCGTGGAATCCGCGGTGGCCGCCCCCGAAGGGCTTGGTCTCATGCTATCGCGCCCCGACCCGCGAGGCAATCGCAATCCGGCGACAACCGACAGGGAGCACGCCGCCCCGGACCGCGTCCTCCGATTTTCGCAAGCGCCCCGCCTTTCACTCAGCCGGGGGCGGCTGAGCTACATGGGGACGGACGAGCGCCATGGGGACGGACGAGCGCCATGGGGGCGGACGAGCGCCATGGGGACGGACGAG
>JBBSAF010000354.1:0-2921 GCA_038252525.1 Tepidisphaerales bacterium | reverse complement strand
CGGAAGGCGGAAGGCGGTAGGCGGAAGGCGGAAGGCGGTAGGCGGAAGGCGGAAGGCGGTAGGCGGTAGGCGGTAGGCGGTAGGCGGTAGGCGGTAGGCGGTAGGCGGTAGGAAAGGAGGCGGAGAGGACTTAGACGCATCGCGTCTCCGCTCATCACTCGCTGCCCCTTACAACTTACAACCTACAACCTACAACTTACAACCGCTTTTTTCCCCAACCCGCAACCCGCAACCCGCAACTCACAACTCCTCAGGATTTCCCCATGATATACGGGCTTTATTTGTCGGCGACGGGGGTGGTGGCCAATTCTTATCGGCAGGATGTGATCGCCAATAATTTGGCCAACGCCGAGACGGCGGGGTTCAAGCGGGACATCCCGGTGTTTCAACAGCGGTTGACGGAGGCTCGGTCGCGTGCGGGTGGGATGTTTTCGACCAATGCATCGTTGGAGCCGCTGGGGGGCGGGTTCGTGGTGGCGCCGACGGTGGTGGATCGGACGCGGGGGGAGCTGGAGCCGACGGGGGCGCCGGGGGATGTGGCGATCGACGGGGAGGGGTATTTCATGGTGGATTCGGGGGGCAAACAGATGCTCACCCGCGACGGGCGGATGATGGTGGATCGGCAGGGCAGGCTCATCTGGGGGACGGGGGCGGCGGTGCTGGATGCCCAGCGCAAGGAGATCGTGCTGGATCCGACGAAAACGCTGGCGATCGGGGAGGATGGGACGATCACCCAGGATGGCAAGGGGGTGGCGCGGCTGGGGGTGTTCATGCCGGGCGATGCCGACCGGCTGAGCAAGGCGGGGGGGAACCTGCTGAATGATCCGGGGATCGGCTCGGCGGTGGCGGAGACGCGGCCGGTGCTGCGGTCGGGGTTCATCGAGCGGTCGAATGTCGATCCGACGACGGAACTGACGGAGCTGATGGACGCCCAGCGGCAGCTGGAGGCCAACGCGAACATGATCCGGTATCAGGATCAGGCGCTGTCGCGGTTGGTGAACGAGGTGGGGAAGATAGGGTGAGGAGGGTGGGCGGAAGGAAGGTAGGCGGAAGGAAGGTAGGCGGAAGGAAGGTAGGCGGAAGGAAGGTAGGCGGAGGGAAGGTAGGCGGAAGGCGGAAGGAGAGTAGGCGGAGGGGACCAACGGCGCATACCGTTATACTGTCCACTCACAACCCGCAACTCGCAACTCGCAACTCACAACGACTTTCAGTTCAGTCCCCGCCGTCGGGGGTCCGATAACAGGGGTGGAGATGAAACCATGGCGATAGCGGCATTGCATTCTGCGGCGACGGGGTTGCGGGCGTTGAGCACTCGGATCGACGTGGTGGCCAACAATTTGGCCAACGCGGAGACCTCGGCGTTCAAGCGGTCGCGGGTGAACTTCGAGGATTTGATGTACCTGACGCTGAAGCAGCCGGGGACGACCAACGCGGCGGGGGAGATCTCGCCGGCGGGGATATTCGTGGGGTTGGGGACGAAGATCAGCAACACACAGGTGGATTTGGAGCAGGGGTCGCTGGAGAACACGGGGCGGCAGTTGGATGTGGGGATTCAGGGGCAGGGGTTTTTCAGGGTGAAGACGACGGTGGGGGACGGGTATGCGTATACGCGGAACGGGAACTTTTTCGTGAACAAGGATGGGGACTTGGTGCTGGGGATGGGGGATGGCTACAAGATGGTGCCGTCGATCCCGATCCCGGCGGGGACGACGGATGTGAGCATCTCGGAGGATGGGGTGGTGGAGGTGATCCGGGCGGGGCAGAACAACAAGCAGCGGGTGGGGCAGTTGAAGTTGAGCCAGTTCGTGAATCCGCAGGGGATGCGGCTGTTGGGGGGGAGTTTGTACCAGGCGACGGATTCGTCGGGGGACGCGATCGAGAGCAATCCGCGGGAGAACGGGGCGGGGACGATCCTGCAGGGATTCCTGGAGGCCAGCAACGTGGATCCGGTGAAGGAATTGGTGACGCTGATCAAGACCCAGCGGTCGTTCGAGCTCAACAGCCAGTCGATCCAGACGGCGGACCAGGCGTTGCAGACGATCGGGAATCTGAGGAGATCGTGATGAGCGGTTGGTAGTTGGCAGTTGGCAGTGGAAGAGGGGGAGCACTGAGGACGGAGGATGGTTCACGCATAGGCGGTAGGCGGAAGGAAAGTAGGCGGTAGGCGGAGGGGAGGTGGGAAGTAGGTGGTAGGCGGTAGGCGGTAGGCGGAGAGGAAGTAGGCAGAGGGGATGGAGGAGGCAGGATGGTTCACTTGAAACGCATAACGCACGAACGGCAGGCGGAAGGAAAGCAGGCGGTAGGCGGAGGGGGAATGGGAGACATGCTGGTTCACTCGCAACGGACAACTCGCAACACGCCACTTTTCTCCTTGGGGATTGTCGTGGTGGTCGGAGTATGGATGTTCGCCGCCGGCGCTTGGGCGCAGGTGGGTGGGATTTCGCCGGAGCGGTTCGTGCCGAGTTTGGGGACGGCGACGCGGGGGGGGACGCTGGAATTGCGGGCGGAGGCGACGGTGCGCGGGGCGGAGGTGCGGCTGAAACAGGTGTGCCGGTGGGCGGATGCGGACGGGGCGTTCTTCGCACCCGTGGGGGAATTGGTGGTGCTGCGGATGGGGGAATCGGCGGCGTTTCGGTCGATCTCGATGGTGGATTTGCGGAACACCTTGCGGGATGCGGGGATGAATATGGCGGTGATCCGGTTGGCGGGGGCGACGGCGTGCACGGTGTCGCGGTCGGAGGTGGCGTACGACGAGGCGACGGCGCTGGCGGAGTGGACGGGGGCCAGGCAGGGGCAAGATGGCCCGGCCAGGCCGGAGGCGTGGGTGGGGGGGGCGGGCGATTCGCGGCGGGGGGGGATGGCGGAAGGGGCGGGCGATGGGGCGGTGGCGTCGGTGGAGACGCCCACGGCGGCGCGGCCGG
>JBBSAF010000353.1:0-2946 GCA_038252525.1 Tepidisphaerales bacterium | reverse complement strand
GCCCGGGCGCCGGGCCGCCGCGCCCGCGCGAGGCCCCGGCCCCCCGCCCCCCCCCGGCCCCGGCTCGAGGGAACGCCGGGGGGGGCGGGTGGTGTTGGTCATGCACACCGTTCCACGAAGGTGGCGGCTTTTTGAGTTGCCCATCGTCGAAGGGCGGAGGTCCCGCGGGATCGGCTTGCGTCAGTCGATCTTGCTTCGGCGCAGTCGCAGGGCGTTGCCGATGACGGTGACATCGGAGAGGGCCATGGCGGCGGCGGCGATGAGGGGGTTGAGCAGGCCGAACGCGGCGAGGGGGATCGCCAGGACGTTGTAGGCGAAGGCCCAGAAGAGGTTTTGGCGGATGACGCGCATGGTGGCGCGGGAGAGTCGGATGGCGGCGGCGACGCCGTGGAGGGAGCCGTTGACCAGTACGATGTCGCCGGTTTCCTTGGCGACATCGGAGCCGGTGCCGATGGCGATGCCGAGATCGGCGGTGGCCAGGGCGGGGGCGTCATTGATGCCGTCGCCGACCATGGCGATGCGGCGACGCTCGCCATTGGCGGTGGATTTGAGCGATTCGATGACGGCGGCCTTGCCGTCGGGTTTGACGTCGGCGCGGACATCGTCGATGCCGACGGAGCGGGCGATGGCGACGGCGGCGGCGTGGTTGTCGCCGCTGAGCAGGATGGTGGCCAAACCCATGGATCGCAGCTCGTCGAGGGCGGCGGCGGAGTCGGGCTTGATGGGGTCGCTGAGGACGAGGGTGCCGAGCCAGCGGCCGGGCGAATCGTTGGCGGAGGCCTGGGCGACATGGACGACGGTGTGGCCGGCGGCGTCGGCGACGGCGCCGGGGGAGAGGGCGTGTTTGGCCAACAGGGCGGCGCTGCCGACGAGGATGGTGCGGCCTTGGACATCGGCGGTGACGCCGAAGCCGGATTCGTTGGCGAACGAGTCGGGGAAGGGCGACTCGATTCCGCGGGCCGCGGCGGCGGCGACGATCGCCTTGGCCAAGGGGTGTTCGCTGAATCGTTCGGCGGCGGCGGCGAGGCGCAGGACGGCGGCTTCATCGGCGGTGGCGGTGTCGGCGGCATGGATGGCGGTGACGGTGGGCCGGCCGACGGTGATGGTTCCGGTTTTGTCGAGGACCACGGTGTCGAGTCGTTCGGCTTGTTGGAGGGCGTCGATGTCGCGGATGAGGATGCCGCGGTTGGCCCCGCGACCGGTGCCGACCATGATGGCGGCCGGAAGAGCCAATCCGAGGGCGCAAGGGCAGGCGATGATGAGGACGCTGCACACCGCCTTGGCCATCATGCCCCAGGTGGTCGCGGACGGCCAATCGTGGGCGGCGCCCCAGGCGTACCAGCCGACGGCGGTCAATAGCGCGATCCCCAGCACCGTCGGCACGAAGATGGCGGCGATGCGGTCGGCGAGTTTTTGGACGGGGGGTTTGGCGGCTTGGGCGGTCTCGACGAGCTGGACGATGTGGGAGAGGGCGGATTCGGCGCCGACGCGGGTGACGCGGACGGTGAGTCGGCCATCCTGGTTGACGGTTCCGCCGATGACCTCGTCGTCGGCTTGGCGTTTCACGGGGAGGGGTTCGCCGGAGATCATGGATTCATCGACGTTGGAGACGCCGTCGGTGACGACGCCGTCGATGGGGATGCGGTCGCCGGGGCGGATGAGGACGCGGTCGCCGCGCTGGAGATTGGCGACGGGGGTTTCGGTCGGTTGGTCGCCGTCGTCGAGGCGGAGGGCGGTGGCGGGGGTGAGTTGGAGCAATTCGCGGATTGCGGAGCCGGCGGCGTCGCGGGCGCGGGCCTCGAGCCAGTGGCCGAGGCTGATGAGGGCAAGGAGTCCGGTGGCCTCCATGAAGTAGAGGTGGGGCAGGGGGGTCCAGGCGCCGGCGAGGTGGCCGATGAAGGCGACGAGGCTGTAGGCATAGGCGACGGTGGCGCCGAGGCTGATGAGGGTGTCCATGTTGGTCGTGCCGTGGCGGGCGGCGGACCAGGCGGATTTGTAGAAGCCCCAACCGACATAGCCGATGGCAAGGGTGCTGGTGGCCAGTCCGATCCAGGCGAAGGCCAGATGGGATGAATGGGAGGCGCCGGCGAGGTAGGCGATCCAGTGGGCGAGCTCGACGGGCAGCCAGAGGGCGATGCCGACGAGGGCGCGTCGGAACCAAGTGCGGGCGTGGCGGATTTGGCGTTGGAGGCGCTCGTCCTCGGCGTCGGCGGGCGAATCGCCGGTGGATTCGGGCCGGGCGCCATAACCGGCGGCGGCGATGGCGGTGGCGATGCGGTCGGGGTCGGTGACGGCGGGGTCGTATCGCACGACGGCGCGGCCGCGGGCGAGGTTGATTTGCCCGCCGGAGACGCCGGGGGCGGCGCGCAGGGCCTTATCGACGTGGGCGACGCAGCTGGCGCAGGTCATGCCTTCGACGGCGATGGCGGTTTCGGCGATGGCGGTTTCGGCGGGGGTGGTTTCGGCGATGGCGGCGGAGTCGGTCGTCGTGGTGGTGGGGTCCATATCCCAAGGGTAGGCGGGAATATCGGGCGGGAACAGGGGGAAACGCTGAATGGCGTCGGCTTGGCGGTCGGGCGGCACGGGCGGGGGGATCGTTGGAGCGGACGCAGCGGTGGCGGAGGCGTGTGGCCTGCGATGTCATGGACAGGTCGCCGGTCGGCGGCGGCTGTCGTGTCGCGGGGTCGCCTCGCCCTCGTTGTGATACACAAGGGCACCGGCCAACCGCCGTTTTTTTCATGTCGCGGGGGCGCCTCGCCCCCGTTTTTGCAATTCAAGCCGATGAGGACGGCGCTCAACGGGGGTTTTCACAACCTCCAAACCCCGGTTGTGCCGGTCGCGTTGTGGGACGCGGGCGGGGCGCCCACGCGACAAAAGAAGTCCCCCCGTAGGAAGGGCGCACGGCTGTCAGACAGACGGGCGCGGAATTGGGTGATGAAGGGGACG
>JBBSAF010000352.1:0-2964 GCA_038252525.1 Tepidisphaerales bacterium | reverse complement strand
GAAGCGGGGGCTGCATGTGATGCGGCACAAAAAGGTTCCGCCGAACGATGGCGGGCTGGCGCTGGGGCAGGCGGCGATAGCGAGGGTGGTATGCGGAAGGATGGTAGGCGGTAGGCGGTAGGCGGTGGACGGAAGGAAGGTAGGCGGTAGGCGGTGGGCGGAAGGATGGTAGGCGGTAGGCGGTAGGCGGTGGGCGGAAGGAAGGTAGGCGGTGGGCGGTGGGCGGAAGGAAGGTAGGCGGACGGGAGGGGAGAAAGGTTTTTGGTGTGATATGTGTTTGGCGATACCGGCGCGGGTGGTGGGGTTGGCGGGGGAGACGGCGGAGGCGGATTTGCACGGGAATCGGATCGAGGTGAATGTGGCGTTGGTGCAGGGGGTGGGGGTGGGGGATTGGATTCTCATTCATGCGGGGTTCGCCATCCAGAAGCTGGAGGGGGATGATCTGCAATCGACGTGGGCGCTCCTGGAGGACATGGAGAAGGCGGATTTGGAGGCCAAATCGTGACCGGGCGACGGGCGGTGGATGGACGCGAGGCGATCGGACGCCTGGTGGCGGCGGCGGGGGGGCTGTCGCGCGGGGTGGCGTTCATGGAGGTGTGCGGAACGCATACGGTGAACGCGTTCAGAAGCGGGCTGCACAGTTTGACGCCGGGGAATGTGCGGTTGTTGAGCGGGCCGGGGTGCCCGGTGTGCGTGACGGCGCAGGGGGAGATCGACCGGATGATCTCGTTGGCGGGGCGGGGCGGAGTGACGGTTTGCACTTACGGGGACCTGCTGCGGGTGCCGGGATCGGGGGGGACGCTGGAGGAAGCGCGGTCGCGGGGGGCGGATGTGCGAATCATCTATAGCACGCTGGACGCGGTGGCGGCGGCGCGGAAGGCGCCGGAGCGGGAGGTGGTGCTGGCGGCCGTGGGGTTCGAGACGACGACGCCGGCCACGGCGGTGGCGATCCGAACGGCGGCGGGGGAGGGGCTGGATAATTTTTCGGTGTTGGCCAGCCATAAGTTGGTGATTCCGGCGATGCACGCGCTATTGCGGGGGGGAAAGGTGGCGATCGACGGGTTTTTGTGTCCGGGGCATGTCGCGATCATGCTGGGGGCGGATGCGTTCGGGCCGATTGTGGCCGAATATGGGCTGCCGTGCGTGATCGCGGGGTTCGAGGATGTGCAGATCGCGGCGGGATTGGCGCGCTTGACGGAGTTGGCGGCGACGGGGGTGGCGGCGCTGGAAAATCAGTATCCGCAGGCGGTGACGGCCAAGGGGAACGAAGTGGCGCGGCGGATGGTGGCCGAGGTGTTCGAGCCGGCGGACGTGGTGTGGAGGGGGCTGGGGATGCTGGCCGGGAGCGGGCTGGCGATTCGGGAGGAATACGGGGCTTGGGACGCGGCGAAGCGGTTCGAGCTGGGCGAGAGCCACAACCGCGAGCCGGCGGGATGCCGGTGCGGGGAGGTCATCACGGGACGGTGCGTGCCGAGCGATTGCGGGTTATTCGGGGAGAGTTGCACGCCGACGCATCCGGTTGGGCCGTGCATGGTGAGCGCGGAGGGGACGTGCGGGGCTTGGTTTCGGTATGGAAGCGGGCGGAAGGCGGCGGGGCGGTAAAAAAGGGGGTGGCGATAAAGCAGGATGACCTCTACATCGCAGTCGGAGGAGGGGATCGGGAGGAACTTTGTGTTCGGTCGGTCGGTTCGGAAAGGAGCATCGGGTATGGCCGAGGGCGATCGGGAGCGATTGGGGCGGCGGGTGGAGAATTTCGGCAGGGCGCTGGGGCGGCTGGAGTCGGCCTGCGCTCAAGGGAGTTATTCGGAACTGGAAAGGGCGGGGCTGGTTCAGATGTTCGAGTTCACGCACGAACTGGCTTGGAAGGCGCTCAAGGAGGTGCTCGGGCAGGAGGGGTTCGCGGTGCGGACGCCGCGGGAGGCGATTCGGACGGGGTTCGAGGCGGGGCTGCTGGACGGGGTGGACACCGAGATTTTCCTGGAGGCGTTGGGGCAGCGGAACTTGATGAGCCACACGTACGACGAGGCGGCGGCGGCGCGGGCCGAGGAATTGATCAGGGGGCGGTATGCGGGCGTGTTGCGACGATTGTTCGATGCGATTGGGCGCCGGGAGGCGTCATGAGCGACGGACTGGAGGCGCGGCATCGGCGGGCGATCATCGCGGCGATCGCGGCGAATCCGCGGATCGAGCGGGCGGTGTTGTTCGGATCGCGGGCGCGGGGGACGCACACGGTGGCGTCGGATGTGGACATCGCGCTGTTCGGCTGTGAACTGTCGGCCGGGGACCTGGCGAGGTTGATGGAGGAGCTGGGGGAATCGACGATTCCGCAGCGGGTGGACGTGGTGCTGTGCGGCGCTATTGGAAACGCGGTTTTGGCGGGGCATATCGTGGGGGAGGGGATTGAATGGTATGCGAGGAGAGCGAGCGGAGGTGTCGGGGCATGCGGGAGCGTCGGCGCGGGCGAAAAATCGGGCGGGGTCTAAAAGGGTCAAAAGCCATTTTCGCACGTGGCAGCATAAGTGCTCCCGAATTTGCGGCGGGGTCTAAAAGGGTCAAAAGCCATTTTCGCCCGTGGCAGCATAAGTGCTCCCGAATTTGCGGACGGGACTGAAAGGGTCAAAATCCATTTGCGCCCGCGGCCGCATAAATGTCCCCGGTTTCGGGGCAATCAGGGGATGATGGCTTGTCTTCCCCGGGCGGGCACGGGCGCTTTTGCGAATCGCGCGGTTCGGGGTTTACTTCATGTGGTGGATCATCTCGTCGGCGAACTGGCTGGTTTTGACTTTTTTGGCGCCGGGCATGAGGCGCTCGAAGTCGTAGGTGACGGTCTTGGCGGCGATGGCTTTTTGCAGGGCGGCGACGATGAGGTCGGCGGCCTCGTTCCAGCCCATGTACTGGAGCATCATCACGCCGGAGAGGATGACGCTGCCGGGGTTGACGACATCCTGGTCGGCGTATTTGGGG
>JBBSAF010000351.1:0-2978 GCA_038252525.1 Tepidisphaerales bacterium | reverse complement strand
GCTTTCGATCCGGGGACTTGAGGAATGCTTCTCTCTGGGTTTGGAGGACGTTCGCAAGGGGCGCACTCGACCCTGGCGCGAGGTGCGGGACGATGTATAGAGTGGAACTGTCGCGGGAGGCCGAGCGATTCTTCGTTCGATGCGACACGTCCATGGCCAAGCGGTTGGCGCGATGCCTGACGGCCTTGGAGAACAACCCCCGCGCGGGCGCGAACATCAAGGGGGTGGGCGCCGTAATCCAGCACATAGCCGGTGAGAACAACCCCCGCGCGGGCGCGAACATCAAGGCGCTCCAGGGTCCGTTTGCGGGATCCCATCGGTATCGCGTCGGGGATCACAGGGTGATCTACACCATCGACGAACATCGCGTCATGGTTTTCGTCATTGCCATCGCCAATCGAAAAGACGCCTACCGTTGAGAATCACCGGGACAACGAGTCGTCCCGGGCTGGTGCGATGAATCGTCGGACATTCCACGTGCCTAGAATTGATCTCCGGGCAGGCCGTCCGGCGGTCCACGGGGCTTGGCGGCGGTGTTGCCGGACGACGGAAAACCACTACACTCCCATCGTCGTCGGCGAGGGTGACCCAGGCCCGGCCGATGCAAGCGGGATGGACCGTCCCCAGGAGTCAAAACCGGAGTTTTTCCCATGGCCGTGGCCCAATCACCCCAGAAGCGAACCCCCCCGAAAACCAAGCAGACCGGCGACGGCACCGTCGAACGCGAGCGTTTGCGGATGATGATGCTCATCCGACGATTCGAGGAGCGCACGTATCAGGAATACACCAAGCCCGGCCAGCGCATCGGCGGGTTCTGCCATCTATATAGCGGTCAAGAGGCGATCGCGGTCGGCATCGCGTCGATCTTCCAAAAAGGCAAGGACTATCTGATCAACGGCTACCGCGACCATGGGCATTCGCTGGCGTTGGGGATGGAGGCGCGCCCGGCGATGGCGGAGCTGTTCGGGCGGGCGACGGGGTGCTCGCGCGGCAAGGGCGGGTCGATGCATTTTTTCCAGGCCGAGGTCGGCAACCTCGGCGGTCACGGCATCGTCGGCGGGCAGATTCCCCTCGGCGCCGGGGCGGCGTTCGCCTGCTGGTACAAGGGAACCGGCGGCGTGAGCTTCACCCTGTTCGGCGACGGCGCCATCAACCAAGGCACCTTCAACGAGGCCCTCAATCTCGCCAGCCTATGGAAATTGCCGGCGATCTTCATCGTCGAGAACAACCAGATGGCGATGGGCACGCAGGTCGAGCGGGCCAGCGCCGAAACCGACCTCGCCCAGCGGGCCTGCGGCTATGACATGCCACACCGCAACATCGACGGCAACGACCTCGATGTCGTCATCAAGGAGATGACCGAGGCCTGCGAGCGGGCGCGGACCAACCACGGGCCGAGCTTTCTGGTGGCCAACACCTACCGCTTTCGCGGGCACTCGATGTCGGATGCGATGAAATACCGCACGCGCGAGGAGCTGGAGAAGGCCCGCGCCCGCGACCCCATCAACCTGTACGAAAACCGCCTGCGGGCGGCGGGGCTGGTGGATGACGCCGCGATCGATGTCATCGAGCACGAGGTGCGGGGCATCGTCGAGGACGCCATCAAGTTCGCCGATTCCAGCGAGCATCCGCCCATCGAGTGGATGTACGAGGACATCCTCGCCGAGTCGTACCCGTACCAAGGATGACGCGGCGGCCAACCGGCGGTCGATCCGGCCCGGCGATCACGCGGGCAAGTTCCGAAAACAAGACATTCCACCAGAATAAAACCATGGCAGAAATCCAATTCCGCGAGGCCCTGCGACAAGCGATGACCGAGGAGATGGAGCGCGACGCGAACGTGCTGCTCATGGGGGAGGAGGTGGGCGAATACAACGGCGCCTACAAGATCAGCGAGGGGATGCTGGCCAAGTTCGGCCCGCGCCGGATCTTCGACACCCCCATCAGCGAGGCCGGGTTCGCCGGCATCGGCGTGGGCGCCGCGATGTGCGGATTGCGACCCATCGTCGAGTTCATGAGCTGGAGCTTTTCGTTCGTCTGCTTCGATCAGATCGTCAACAACGCCGCCAATGTGCGATACATGTCCGGCGGACAGTTCAAGGTTCCGATCGTCTTCCGCGGCGGCAACGGCATCGCCCACCAGCTCGGCGCCACCCACAGCCACCGGGTCGAGGCGCTGTATGCCCGCGTGCCGGGGCTGATCGTCATCTCGCCGAGCACCCCGTACGACGCCAAGGGACTGCTCAAGAGCGCCATCCGCTGCGACGACCCGGTGATTTTCCTGGAGTCGGAGCTGATGTTCAACGACCGCGGCGAAGTACCCGACGGGGAATACACGCTGCCGATCGGCGTGGCCGACGTGAAGCGCGAAGGCTCGGATGTCACGCTGGTAAGCTGGGGCAAATGCGTGAAATTATGCCTGAAATCGGCCGAGGAATTGGCCGGCGACGGGATCGAGGCCGAGGTGATCGACGTGCGGACACTGCGCCCGTTGGACGAGGCGGCCATCATCGAGTCGGTGAAAAAGACCCACCGGCTGATCGTCGTCGATGAGGATTGGCCGTATTGCGGCATGGGCGCCGGCATCGTGGCCCGGCTCAACGAGAAATTGTTCGACGAGCTCGATGCCCCCATCGGGCGGGTGTGCAGCGAGGATGTCCCCTCGCCCTTCAGCCACCATCTGGAGCAGGCGATGCAGCCCAGCGTCGAGAAGGTCGCGGCCAAGGTGAGACAAGTGATGTATAGGGAGTAGGCGGTAGGCGGAAGGAAGGTAGGCGGAACGGACAGGAGTCCTGCTTCTTTGCTCGCAACGCACAACCCGCTACCCACAACCTCCCTCTTACAACTTACAACCTCCCTCTTACAACGTACAACGTACCACTTACAACCACTCGGCGTTCCATGTTCGTCGGAAAGGGCTTAGGCATTCCATGTCATCCGAAATCACCATGCCGCAGTTGAGCGACACCATGACCGAG
>JBBSAF010000350.1:0-3000 GCA_038252525.1 Tepidisphaerales bacterium | reverse complement strand
GGGGGCGGCTGAGCTACATGACTTCTACGCGATTGACCGCTCACTCAGCCGGGGGCGGCTGAGCTACATGACTTCTACGCGATTGACCGCTCACTCAGCCGGGGGCGGCTGAGCTACATGACTTGCGGGCGACCGGCGACTGGTGGAGGACGGCGAGGGTGGGACGTCGCCGCCGCGCTGGGTCGGCGCGGGGAATCATCGGGTCGGGGGCGGGTCTGGGACCGCGTGTCGGGTGGATGGGCCGTCGGGGACACGGTCGGGGCGATCGTCGGAGTGGGCGCCGTCGCGGTTCATACCCTCCCGGTTGGCGCGTTCGCGGCCGGGGCCGTCGCGGGGAGGACCTTGGGGGGGGCCACCGAGGTTGGAGATGTCGGCGGGATCGGTTTTACCGGTGCTCCAACGTTGGAATTGCTCATCGGCCAAGGCATCGACGCGCTGCTGGTCGGCCGTCAATTTCTCGCGTTCGCGGGCGAGGGCGCGGTCGAGGCGGTCGATGCGGGCCGACCGCTCCTTGAGTTGCAAATCGACCAGTTCGCGGACCTTGGCCTTCAACTCATCGCGCAAACGGTCGCGGTCTGCATCGGAGGTGGCCGAGGCGAGGGCGGAGGACAATCCCCAAGCGGCATCCTCGGTCTCGATGCGCCCGACAGCGAGGGTATAGAGGGCGGTGTCGGACTGGGCCTCGAGCATTTCCAATCCGTGCCAGCGCATGAGGATGACGCGGCGGATCTGGAACTTGCCGCGCCCTTCGGGCATGGCCTCGAAGGCGGCCCAGCGGTTGGGGGAGTGCTGTTTGAGGAACGCGGCGGCGGTCTCCCAGCGGGCGGGGTCGAAGACCTCATGCTGCATCCGGCTGCGCCAATAGGGTCGGGCGTCGTCCTCACGAGCGCCGGGGCGATCGGGGGCGTCGGATCGGGCGCGGTCGCGGGCCGAAGGCGGTCCCGAGCGGTCGGGACGGGGGGCGCCGTCGCGGGGTTGGGCGAGAACGGCGGCGGGCAGCGTCAAGAGGCTCAGGAGGATCCAATGGGTGGTTGGCATGGTCAATCACGGGTTGAGGGCGTCGTTCCAAAGGTCCGAGGCCGACTGCGACGAGGCGTAGAGGGAGGCCATCTGGGTTTCGGCATCCTCCAGGCCGGCGGCGGCATCGGTCGCGGGATCGTCGAAGCTGCTTCGCAGCGCGATGGTTTCGGGAGCGTCGGGGCCGCTTTGCCAGTAGGTCGGGGGGAGGATGGCCTCCTGGGAGTTGTCGTAGGTCATGGGGCTGTTGCCCCACCAGACGAGGAACGCCAAGAGGATGGCGGCGGCGGCGGCCATGGGATAGGCCCACCAAGGATAAGGAAGCCGGGCCATGGGGGGCGCGGCGGGGGCGTCGGTGGCCGGAAGCGCCAGACGGGCGCGGATCATCCGCGACACGCGGCGGACGGCAGGCTCGGGATTGGCGAACGCTTCGGCGGCGTCGGCGTCGGCGAGGGCGGCGTCGATGACGACATGGGCCTCGCGCAGGTTGGCCAGCTCGGCGCGGAGATTGGCGTCGACGCCCAACAAGGCATCGACCTCGGCGCGGTCGTCGGGGGACAATTCGTCGGCCAAGTGCATCAATGCGATGGCCTCGTTGTTCTCGAGTTGTTGCAGGACATCGACCATGGTTCACCTCATTTCGTGGCGGCGTCGGGATTGAGCAGTTGCCGCAATTTCATCATTGCCTTGTGCATCCGTCCGAGGGCGGTGTTGAGCGGGCAGCCGAGGCTGGCGGCGATCTCGACGAACTTCATGCCGCTGTAATATCGCATCAACACCACTTGTTTCTGCGCGTCGGGCAGGGCGTCGATGGCCTTGGACAACTCCGCCTGCGACTCGGTGTCAACCAAGCGCTGGCCGTGGTCGGGAACGGCGTCGTCGGCGAAGAGCCGCAGGCTCTGTCGGGCCACCCTTTCACGTCCGGCCGAGCGCCAGTGGTCGTTGGCCTTGTTGGTGGCGATGCGGTAGAGCCACGCCTTGAACCCACCGGGGGCCGCGGCGTCGAAGCGGTCGAGGTGGTCCATCACGCTCAGCCACGTCTGCTGGTGGAGGTCCTCGGCCAACGTCGGCGATCCACCGAGGCGATGGAGGTATCGCAACAGGGCGGGGGCGTGGCGTCGGGCGAGGGTCTCGCCGGCGTCGGCGTCGCCGTTGCGGAGCCGGACCACCAGTTCGCCGTCGGACGGCCGGGGGGCGGGGTCCAAGCCGGCATCGTCGGGATGGCGCGGGCCGTCGGGACGGTTCCCGGCGGGCGTTGGTGTCCCGGCGAAATGTCGGGCTTGGGCATCGCTCATGGCCGTCGGAGATTATAACGCGCGGGGGGAGGAATTATTGCGGGGAAAATGGGTGGCGTGAACGCAAGTGGAGATGGGGGAAGGGGTTGGGGGGGATCAATATCCTTCATCCTCGGGTGGGGATATCTTGGCGGTGGCCAATTCCGTCCACGTCGATAGCACATCGTCGTCGGCGCCGGCGGCGAGGAGGGCGTCGCGCACGGGGCCGGACGGGGTTTTGTATTGGGGGAATGCCAAGAGCAGGGAGGCGAGATCCCGCCAGTCGGCGCCGCTTTTGGGCTGGCCACGACGGGAGGAGTAGGCGATGACCTTGGCGGCGATCAATTCCAGCGGCGCCAGCACCGGCACGTCGGCGATCAGGCGGGTGGCCGGCAGCGAAGAGACCTGCCGAACATCCACCAGATGACGGTTCTTGGGGGTTTGGAGCTGGAAGACGTGAAATCCTTGACCGGCGGAAACCTCGCGGACCCGAACGGCGATGTGGAAGCGTTCGGCCAAGAAAGACCGCATTTCCTCGGCGAACGCGCCGGCGGCGGTGGCCAGAACATCGACATCCTGGGTCATTCGCGGCTCATCGACGTAGGCGTTGACGTAGGCGTTGACGTAGGCGTTGACGGCTTGGGCGCCGAAAAGGGCCACGTCGTCGCGTCGGCGGAGGAACTCGAGCACCGCTTGGTGAATCGTCGCC
>JBBSAF010000349.1:0-3068 GCA_038252525.1 Tepidisphaerales bacterium | reverse complement strand
GGCGCCGGACAGCATGGCGCCGAAAAAGACCTGGTGTTCGCCGGCGTGTCCGTTCCGCAGTGCATTCAGCAGGGCGGGGCTTGCGCCATGCCATCGGACCCGCGTCAGATAGTCGACTCGATAGGGCAGCGCGCCGGCCGACACGACGTTTGCCGCCGATGCGGCGACCTCCGCGGGCGGCTCGTCGCTCATCGGGAAAACCTCGAGGGGCTGTCTGGCTGGAACAATGTCCCGGTTGTCATAGGGGATCAGCGCTGTCGATACGAGCACATCGCCCTTGTTTTGGAGGGACGCGTCGACTCCGAACGCCATGCCCAGTTGAATCAGTCCGGTCGCGCCGGTGGCGGCCTTCATGAGGATGGCCTTGGATGCCGACCCACCATGGCCGAGGGGCCCCATTCCCTCCGTTGCGACCGCGTGCACCCGGTTGTCGCCGATCCTTCCGAGTGAGAAATAGCGGCCATAACGAGAGTGGGTTCCGCGTTGGAAATGCAGATCGGCGGCCTTGGCGGCGCGCTCGAGCTGCTCGCGCTCGGACGTCGTCGCCACGAGAATCAGCAAGTCGCACTGGATGGCCTTGTCTTCGTGCATATGTGGCATGGGACGGACTCGATTTCGCCATGGAGTCGACGATGAACATGCTGAACCCGAAAATTCACCCCGAAAAAAAGGTCCCGTCGCTTCTTGAGTGTTCCGGTGGAAGCGTCATTTTCATGCCGATTCGCTGCGGGGGTCGAGGAGGTCGCGGAGGGCGTCGCCGAGGAAGTTGAGGGATAGGAGGGTGGCGGCGAGGAGGGCGCAGGGGAAGGCCAGCAGCCACCAGCGGGGGTGGATGGTGTTGAGGGCGGGGGTCAGGCCGTCGCTGGCGAGGGATCCCCAGGTGGGGAGGGGAGGCTGGATGCCGACGCCCAGGAAGCTGAGGAACGATTCCTGGAGGATGGCCTGGGGGATGGTGAGGGTGGCGTAGACGATGATCGGGCCGGCGAGGTTGGGCAGGAGGTGGCGGAGGAAGATTCGCCACTCGGGAATGCCCAGGGCGCGGGCGGATTCGATGAAGGGTTGGCCGCGCAGGCTGAGGACCTGGCCGCGGACGACGCGGGCCATGGTGAGCCAGGAGACCAGCCCGATGGCGAGGAACAGGACGATCAGATTCGCGGTCGCGGGGGAGAGGAGGGTGCGGAGCGGGGGTTCGAGGGCGATCTTGAGTAGGATGACCATCAATATGTAGGGCAATCCGTAGAGGACATCGACGGAGCGCATGAGCAGGGCGTCGATCCAGCCGCCGCGGTATCCGGCGAAGAGTCCGACAGAGACGCCGAGGACGACGGCGATGGCGGCGGCGCCGAGACCGATGGCGAGGCTGATGGCGCCGCCGAGAAGGCATCGGGGCAGGAGGGCGCGGCCTTGCATGTCCATGCCGAAACCATGGGTGGGGTTGTTGAATGAGGGCGGTTGGCGGGCGGCGGCGGGGTCGGCGGCGTTGTGATACAGCGATGAGGCGGGGTTGAGCGTCCACGGGAGGGTGAGGACACAGGCCAAGAGAATGAATGTCAGCACCCCCCCGCCGACGAGGAATCGCCCGCTGGCGCGGAATCGGGCGGCGAGGGTGTCGCGCGGGGGTGGTTGGATGGGGCGCGGATCGGAGATCCCAGGTGGCGACGCGACGGTCATGGTCGCCCCCCCGCCGGATCGATGCGCGGGTCGAGGATCGTGTAGCCGACATCGACCATGAGGTTGAAGGTCAAAAGCAAAGCGGAGTAGACCATCACCGTGCCGAGGATGAGGGTTTGGTCGCGGTTGAGGACGCTGTTGACGAAATGTTGGCCGAGGCCGGGGATGTTGAAGACCTTTTCGACGACGAAGGATCCGGTGAGAGTCATGGCGGCGGCGGGGCCAAGATAGCTGAGGACGGGGAGGAAGGCGTTGCGGAGGCCGTGTTTCCAGATGACGGCGAAGCGGGAGAGGCCCTTGGCGCGGGCGGTGCGGACGTAGTCGCTCGATAGCACGTCGATCATGCCGACGCGGGTGAGCCGGGCGATGTAGGCCATGGGCATCAGCGAGAGGGCGATGGCGGGGAGAATCATGTCGGTCGGGCCGGACCATCCGCCGAACGGCAGCCAGCGGAGTTTCATGGTGAAGACCGCGGCGAGGGCGGCGGCGGTGACGAAGCTGGGGAGGCTGACGCCGATGAGGGCGACGGCGAGGCTGAGGTGATCGGCCGGTCCGCCGCGCCGGACGGCGGCGAGGGTTCCGAGTCCGACGCCGGCGAAGGTGGCGAGGGTGATGGCGAGCAGGCCGAGGGTGAGGCTGACGGGCAGGGCGCTACTGAGGATGTCGTTGACGGTCCATTCCTCGTAACTGAAGGAGTTCCCGAAGTCGCCGTGAACGAGGACGTTATAGGGGTAATACAGGAGGAATCCCGTCGCGGTGTCGGCATGGAAACGCTGGCGGAGGGATTGCTCGACGGCCGGGGGTAGCTTGCGTTCGGAGCGCTCGAAGGGGGAGCCGGGGGCGACCCAGGCGAGCAGGAAGGTGAGGATGTAGATGATGGCGAGGATGAGCGGGAACTGCGCCAGTCGCCAGCCGATGAAACGGAGCATCGGGGGGCATTGTGGCCGGGGCGGGGGATGGGGGCAAGGAGGGGCGGTGGCAGTTTGCAGTTGGCGGTTGGCAGTGGGCAGAAAGCGGGGGAAGGCGAAGGCGCGGGTCAGGGGCGATCGACTTGCACGCGGTTGAACATGACCATGTTGCGGGGGTTCATGGCCAGGCCATGGACATTGGGGCGGAAGAGGTAGGCGTTGACGTAGTGGTAGACGGGGATGAGGGGGCAGTCGTCGAGCAGGATGGTTTCGGCTTGGCGGAACAGGTCGAGGCGTTGGGCGGGGTCCGGTTCGACGGCGGCGCGGGCGCAGAGGGCGTCGTAGGCGGGATTTTTCCAGTCGGCGTCGTTGTTCTCGCTGAACGAAAGATATTTGTCGGTGAAGGTCGAGGGATCGTTGTAATCGCCGAACCAACTGGCGCGGGCGATGGCGTACTCCTTGGCGTGTAGGCGGGAGCGGAAATCCTTC
>JBBSAF010000348.1:0-3078 GCA_038252525.1 Tepidisphaerales bacterium | reverse complement strand
GCAGGATCGTGGTGCGGATGGCGCGGAAGGGGGAGAGGCGGATCATGCACTCGCCGAGGCTGAGCAAATCGAAACGGCAGGATCGGGGGGGCGGATGTTCATGGGGGAAAAGTTGTACGTTGCAAGTTGGATGTTGTAAGTGCGGAGTTGTACGGCGGAGAACGCGGGGAGGCAATTGGTTGATGGGCGCCGGGGGGGGCGATACAGTGCGGGATTCACGCAATGGAAGAGGGAATGGAGCATGAAAATCAGCATGGAATGGCTTGGGGAATACCTGCCGGACGCGCCGAACGCGCCGGCTGCCGGGGAGGCGCTGACCCATGGCGGGCTGCCGGTGGAGATCATCGAGCATCATGGGGACGATGAGGTGATGGATGTGGAGGTGACGAGCAATCGGGGGGATTGCCTTTCGCACGTGGGGGTGGCGCGGGAACTGGGGGCGCTGCTCGACCTGCCCGGCCGCGGGCCGGAGTTTTCGTTGGTCGAGGGGGATGAAAAGACGGCGGACGCGGTGGCGGTGGCGATCGAGTCGGACTTGTGCCCGCGGTACGTCGCGCGGCTGATCCGGGGGGTGCGGGTCGGACCCGGCCCGGCGTGGATGGCCCGGCGCTTGGAGGCGGTGGGGCTGCGGTCGATCAACAACGTGGTGGATGTCACCAATTACGTGATGTTCGAGATGGGCCAGCCGCTGCACGCGTTCGACTTCGGCCGGCTGGCCAGGGGCAGGATCGTGGTGCGGATGGCGCGGAAGGGGGAGAGGCTTGTCAGCATCGACGGCCATGAGCGGGCGCTGGAGCCGGACATGCTCGTCATCGCCGACGCGGAAAAACCCGCGGCCCTGGCGGGGGTGATGGGGGGATTGGCCAGCGAGGTGTCGGGGGCGACGGTGGATGTGCTTCTGGAGGCGGCGCGGTTCGATCCGCTGTGCGTGCGGTCGACGGCGCGGCGGTTGGCGATGCAGTCGGACAGCTCGTACCGATTCGAGCGCGGCATCGACCCGACCCTGCCGGATCGGGCGGCGGATCGGGCGGCGGCGATGATCGCGGAACTGGCCGGGGGAACGGTGTCGGCCGGGGCGGTGGTGGCGGGTGAATCTCCGGGGGAGGCCAAACGGCTTTCATTGCGATTGTCGAAGTTGCGATCGGTGTTGGGCGTGGAGATACCGGCCGACGAGGCGGCGGGGGCGCTGGGGCGGCTGGGATTCGCGCCGGAAATCGCGGGGGACCGGATCGAGGTTGTGGTTCCGTCCCATCGGTTGGATGTGAACATCGAGGTGGATTTGGTCGAGGAGGTGGCGCGGGTGGTGGGGTACGACCGGGTGCCGACGCGCGACGAGATCGCCATCCGCGTGGCGCCGACGGATTATGGCGCGCGGGCGGTCGAAGCCATCCGTTCGACGCTCGTGGCGGCGGGGTATTTCGAGGCCATCACCTTCAGTTGGGTCTCCGACGCCCTGGCCGGGGACTTCATGCCGCCGGGCGCCGCGGGGCTGGCGCGGGCGCGGACCTCGGTGCGCAAGGCCGACGGGCGATTGCGACCGAGTTTGTTGCCGGGGTTGCTCGAATCGGTCCGGCGCAACGAAACCGTCGGGACGGCGGAGGCGAAACTGTTCGAGATCGGCTCGACGTTCCATGTGGACGAGGGCGGCGGGATCGTCGAGACGCGGCGCGTCGCCTGGGTGGGCGGCGGCGACGTGCGGGCCGTTCGCGGCGCGGTCGAGGCGGTGTTGGGGGCAATGGACGGGAACAAGGCGATGAAGGTGATCCCCGAGAACCATCCCGGTTACGCCAAGGGGGCCGGAGGGCGAATCGAATGGGATGGGCGGGTGATCGGGCGCCTCGGTCGAATCGAGCGCAAGGTGGCCGACGCGTTGGGGCTGCGGCATGTCCCGGCGGCCGCGGAAATCGAGCTGGCCCCGCTGCTGTCGGGGTATCGACGGGTTCCGAGGGTGGCGGCCTTGGCGAAATACCCTCCGGTGCGCCGGGATCTGTCGCTGGTGGTGGATGAATCGACGCGATTCGAGGCGATCGAGCGATCGGCGTTGGGGACGAACCCCGCGATGCTGGAGAGCCTGGAATATGTCACGACGTACCGCGGCAAGCCCTTGGAGAAGGGCGCCAAGAGCGTGACGATCGCGCTGGTGTTCCGCTCGGACGAGGGGACGCTGACGGCCGAGCAAGTCGAGCCGGCGGTGGCGCGAATCATAGCGGCGGCGGGCGCCGAGCTGGGGGCGACGGTGCGGGGGTGATGAATGGGAAAGTGGCTGACCTTCCCGATCCCGGTACGGCGGCCCGCATCGCGCGATCCCTTCGATCTTTTCCGAAATACGCGAAATGAGCGGCGACACGCCCCGCTCTTGCCCACACGCTTTGCCCCCGTCGTGACGCAGCGCATAACCATGCCGCGTCGGCGCCCCGCGACCTGGGAACCGCGACCGCCACGCACGAGCCGAGTGATGCGAAAAAAAAGGGCGCCGGATGCGATGGGTCTCGCTTCCGGCGCCTTTGGTTCATCCGTTCGCCAACCCTCCGCCTCACCCCACCTGCCCGTTCTGGTAGGCGTAGTAGGTCTTGATGTTGTCGCGGTAGTAGCCGCCGACGTGGGCGTGCACGCCGTTGAGGACCACGCCGAGGTGTTCGGCCTTCAGTTGCCGCAGGGTGTCGCGCATGCGCTGCAGCAACCCACGCGAGTTGCTGCGGGCGCGGACGACCGTCACCACGCCGTCCACGCGGGCGGCCAACGCCACCGATTCGCTGACGAACAGCAGCGGGCCGGAGTCGAAGATCACATGGTCGAACTCCTCCAGCGCCCGCTCGATGAAGTCGATCAGCAGTTGGCTTTCGAGCAATTCCGTCGGATTGCCGGGCTTGGGTCCGCAGGTCATCACCGACAGATTGGGGATGGACGACTCGCGCACGGCGTTCTCGAAGTTCTCGCCGTTGGCCAAGGCGTCGCTGAAGCCGGTCTCGTTGCTTAGTTGGAAGATGGCCTGCAATTGCGGGCGACGGAAGTTGGTGTCCACCAGCAGGATGCGCCGGCCGTTGAGGGCCAAACCGGCCGCGAGGTTGCAGGCGATGG
>JBBSAF010000347.1:0-3081 GCA_038252525.1 Tepidisphaerales bacterium | reverse complement strand
TGTGAAAACCGCCGTTGAGCGCCGTCGTGCCCCTCATCCCGTTTTCATGTCGCGTGGGCGCCTCGCCCGCGTTCGACGGCGCGACCGTCACGGATGGGGTTTGGAGGGTGTGAAAACCGCCGTTGAGCGCCGTCGTCACGGACTTCGATTGAAAAGGCGGGGGCGAGGCGCCCTCGCGACGGGGGAACCGGCGCGGGCATGGGGGTACTTATGGATAACAACGTGCCCGCCATCCTCCCGCGTCACCCCCCCCCGCGACAGGCACGGTACGGGTTGCGGGCAGCCGGTTTCAACCGCAAAACCGGACACCACGGATGGGATTTTCGTATCCGATTGACCGGGCGGAAGTTATGCAAAATCGAAAAACGCACCTGTAAAAGTTTTTTGTATTGCCAAACCGACCGGCTCGTCGTTAGCATCCGCGCCAGCCATGGCCCAGATCTTCCACCGCAGTGCCAATCAGATCGCCAAAGGCAGCATCATTTTGGGGGTGCTGGCGGTGGGGGTCTTGACCTATGTCGTCGCCGGCGTGCAGTTGTCCAGCTACATCACCGACGCCGGGGTCGTGCAGGAGCAGCCGGTGCCGTTCAGCCATGAGCATCACGTGCGCGGGCTGGGGATCGACTGCCGGTATTGCCACACGTCGGCTGAGAAAAGCTCGTTCGCGGGCGTGCCCCCGACCAAGACCTGCATGACCTGCCATTCGCAAGTGTGGACCAATGCCGAACTTCTGGCGCCCGTGCGATCGAGCTGGGCCAGCGGCAAGCCCATCGAGTGGGTGCGCGTGAACAACCTGCCGAACTTCGTTTATTTCAACCACTCGATCCATGTGGCCAAGGGAGTGGGTTGCACAACCTGCCACGGCCAGGTGGACCGGATGCCGCTGACGTGGCGGCACGCGACTTTGCAAATGAAGTGGTGCCTGGAGTGCCACCGCGATCCGGCGGCCTTCGTCCGGCCCCGCGACGAGGTGTTCAACATGGATTGGACCCCGCCGGCCGACCAGCACGCCCAAGGCGAGAAATTGGTGGCGGAATATGGGATTCGCACGCGGCAACTGACCAACTGTTCGGTGTGTCACAGGTGAAGGGCATGGAAGACAAAGCGAAAGCCAAAACGTGGGATGCCTGCCCCGGCCACACGGGCGCCGTGAAGGGCGCGGGCACAGGGAGGACGGCGACCTCCGCAGGGGCCGGTATGAATATCGCGGGGGGCGTGACGGGCATGGATGAGAACCCGCGAATGACAACCTCCGGCCACCGCCCGATTTATGTGCGGAGCTTGGAGGAGCTTGTTGGAACTCCGGCGTTCGAGGACGCATTGCATCGGGAGTTTCCGGCGTCGGCGTCGGAGTGGACCAGCGACTTCAGCCGGCGCAATTTCCTGAAGGTCATGGGGGCGTCGGTTGCCTTGGCTGGACTGTCGGGATGCGTGCGTTTGCCGGAGGAAAAGATCGTTCCGTACGTCGATCCGCCGGCGGGGATGACGCCGGGTCGGCCGCTGTATTTCTCGACGGCGCAAAGCCTTATGGGAATCGGACGAGGGGTTCTGGTGACCCAGCGGGAAGGCCGCCCGATCAAGATCGAAGGCAATCCGCGGCATCCGTCGAGCGTGGGGGGGACGGATGTATTCATGCAGGCGTCGCTGTTGGATCTCTATGATCCCGAACGACTTAAGACGCCGACACTGCGGGGCAACATCCAGACCTTCGGGTCGTTCCTCGAGGAGTTCCGGGCGACGGTGGAGCGTTTCGGAGGCGCCAAATCAGCGCGGATCGCGGTGCTGAGCGGGACGGTCACATCGCCGACTTTGCATCGACTGCGAATGCAATTGCATGGCGAATACGACAAGTTGTCATGGCATCAATACGAAGCTCTGACGCGGGATAACACCCGCTCGGGTTTCCGAAAATCGTTCGGTCGATTCGGAACCGTTGTTCATGACTTGTCCAAGGCGCTTCGGGTGTTGGCGTTGGACAGCAATTTCTTGATCGAGGGTCCCGGCGCCCTGCGGTACGCCCGGCAGTTCGCGCGGAACCGCCGTGCGGAGCTTCAGGCCGACGGCGCGGGGGGGGTGGACGGGATCAACCCGTGGGCGACGCGGGTGGCGCCAGGAACGACGGCGACGGCGCCGACGGCGGACACCATGGCGCGGTTGTACGTCATCGAGAGCGGGGCGACTCAGACGGGGGTGATGGCCGACCACCGGGTCGCGGTCGCGCCCTCGCGGATCGAGGCTTTGGCGGCGGCCATCGCGGCGAAGCTGGGCTTGGCGGTCGAGGCGCCGGGGATGGCCGAGGCGACGGCGGAAAATGCGGCGTTCATCGACGCGGTGGCGGCGGACTTGGCGGGGCACCGGGGGCGGTCGCTGGTCATCGTGGGGGATGAGCAGTCGGCGGCGGTCCACGCGTTGGGGCACGCGATCAACGGCCATCTGGGGAACTTCGGATCGACGGTGTGGGCGACGGCTCCGGTGGAGGCCGAGCCGGTGATCGAGGTCGAGTCGCTGCGGGAGCTCGTCGGCAAAATGAACGCCGGCGAAGTGGACATGCTGATGGTGCTGGGGGCGAACCCCGTTCTGACGGCGCCGGTGGATTTCGGTTTTGAAATGGCGATGGAGAAGGTTCCGTGGCGGATGAGCCTGTCGAGCCACGCGGATGAGACGGCGTGGCTGTGCCACTGGAACCTGCCGGAGTCGCACTATTTGGAGAGCTGGGGGGATGTGCGGGGGCATGATGGGACCGCGACGCTCATTCAGCCGCTGATCGCGCCGCTGTATTCGTCGGTGTCGGCGGTGGAGGTTTTGGCGGCGATTTTGGGGGAGAACCGCCCGAGCGGGTATGAGCCGGTGCGGGCGACGTGGCGAGCGTGGGCGGAGAGGCAGCGGATCGGGGATTTCGGGAAGTGGTGGACGCGGAGCCTCGAGGATGGGGTCATCGCGGGAACGCAATCGGCGGTGTTGAATATGAAACCGTCGGGCGAATGGACATCGTCCGCCGCTGCGGCGGGGGGCGCGATCGCCGGCGGAGGGATCGGTGGCGATGGCGCCCACCACGGCGGCGCCCCCGGTGGCGAGGCCACC
>JBBSAF010000346.1:0-3116 GCA_038252525.1 Tepidisphaerales bacterium | reverse complement strand
CCCGAGCGACGAGATCGAGTGGACCGGCCCGCGCTGATCGATCACGAAAAACCGCCCGTCCGGCGACACCGCCGCCGAATTGAGCCGCGCCTTGGCCCCGGCGCTGTCCGGCACGATGGCGAAGTCCCGCACCCCCACCAGCAACCCCGCCCCGATCGACCCCGGATAGGGATTGTTGGTTTGCGCCCCCGCGACGCCACCCGTCACCACCATCCCCGCCAATCCCCATAAACCGGCCCGTGTGTACGTCATGGCGCTCTCCATTGAGGAATAGGTCGAACCTCACCGACCGTACCCCCGCCCCGTCCCCGCGCGAACCCCGAAAATGATTTCCTGAAAATGTTTCCAGCGCTCCCGACGACCGATGCCGCGGGTTTCGCCGACGCGGGTTTCGCCTTGCCGACGGTCCGTTCCCAGTCCCTCAGATCCGCCTCCCTTCCGCCAACTGCCTCCTGCCAACTACCAACTACCAACTACCAACTCTCAACTACCTCTCCAGCTCCACCAGATCCGCCATCGTTTCCCGACGGCGGATCACGCGGAAACGGTCCCCCTCCACCAGCACCTCCGCCGCCCGCGGGCGGTTGTTGTAGTTGCTGGACATCGAAAACCCGTACGCCCCGGCCGTGAACACCGCCAGCAAATCCCCGCGCTTCACCTTCGGCAGCATCCGCTGTTTGCCCAGATAATCCCCCGACTCGCAGATTGGTCCCACCACGTCCACCATTTCCCCACCGGACACCTCGAACTCCCGACGACGCTCGCCGTTTTCGTTGGCCCCGTCCGGCGCCACCGGCCAAATGTGATGGTACGACTCATACAGCGTCGGGCGGATCAGATCGTTCATCCCCGCGTCGGCGATGACGTATTTCGTCTCCCCGCTTTGCTTGCGATACAGCACCTTGGTCAGCAAAATCCCCGCGTTCCCCGCGATGTATCGCCCCGGTTCCAGCGCGATCCGATACGGCTTGCCCGACAGCAGCGGAATCAGCGCCTTGGCGTGCTCCGTCACCGCCAGCGCCTGCCCCGGCCGCTCATAATCCACCCCGAACCCGCCGCCCATGTCGAACCACTCGATCGCGTGCCCCTTGGCCGTCAATCGGTCGATCAGCGCCGTGATCTTCGTCACCGCCAGCACATACGGCTCGATCGTATAGATCGGCGAGCCGATGTGGATGTGCACCCCCGCCATCCGCAGGTGTTTCAGCGACCGATACTTCTCGAACACCGCCTCGGCCCGGTCGATGTCCACCCCGAACTTGTTGCCTTTTTTCCCCGTCGTCGTCTTGGCATGCGTCTTGGGGTCCACGTCCGGGTTCACCCGCAAGGCGCCCACCGCCTTTTTGCCCATCTCCCCGGCGATGCGGTCGATGTTCTCGATCTCCTCCTCGGATTCGAGATTGAACGCCGCGATCCCCGCCTCGATCGCCTCGGCGATCTCCCCGTCGGTCTTGCCCACCCCCGCGTAGATCATCTTCGCCGGCTCCCCCCCGGCGGCCCGCGCCCGGTACAATTCCCCCCCGCTGGTCACATCGAACCCGCACCCCTCGTCCGCCAGCAGTCGACAGAGGTTGATGTTCCCGCAGCTCTTGATCGAATAGCAGATCGTCGCCTTGAGCGGCGAAAACGCCTCGGCCAACTGCCGATAGTGATGCAGCAGCGTCGCCTTGGAATAGACATAGACCGGCGTCCCCACCGCCGCCGCGATGTCCGCCACCGCCACATCCTCACAGTGCAACCGCCCGCCGCGATACCTGAAGAAATCCATGCCGCGGCATTATTCACGCCCGCGCGATGAAGGCAAATTGACCGAGGCCGTAACCTCCTCATTTCCCATATTCGCACAGCGCCGCGAAGTTCTCAGCCTTCGTGTCCCGCGGAACCTCGCACCCCGCACACACATAAAAACGCCCCCCCGCCTCGGCATGTGACTTTTCAACCGCCGCCCGGATCGACTCCGGCGTCCCCGCCCGCAAAATCCGCACCGGGTCGATGTTGCACCCGATCACCTGCCCCGGTCCCATCGCCGCCCGCTGCGCCGCCAACCCCGGCGGATTGTCCAAATCCACCAGCCCGCACCCCAGCTCCGCCATCTTCCCCGCGATCGCCAGCGTGTTGCCGCAAATGTGCAATCGCACCGGAATCCCGCGCGATTGGATGGCATCCACGATCCGCTTCTCCGCCGGGAACACGAACCGCTCATAAATCCCCGGCCCGACCAGCGACGCCGCCGCATCGCCAATCCCGATGTGACTCGCCCCGGCGTCGATCTGCCGATGCGCGAACTCGATCTCCATCTCCACGATGAACGAAAACAGATCCTCGACGAATGCCTCATCGTCCAGGAAATCCAGCATCAAATTGTTGATCCCCCGCAGGTCCGACCCCTGGGCGCACGGCCCCTCGACCCATCCCTCGACCAGCCTGTCATCCCCCACCTTCGACTTCAGCAGCTCGATCCCCCGGATCCGATCGTGCATCCGCCCGCCCCCCAGCGGATTCGGGCGTTTCAGCGACAACAGCGTCGCCTTGTCCAACAGCAGCGCGTTGTTCTCATCGATCGCCGGCGGCTGGTCGTCGAAATATTCGAGCGCCGCCCCGCAGTCGGCCGCCTCCCGAGCCGGGTCCGAGATCGTCGAGACATGATCCACCCCGAACCGCCCGGCCACCGCCAACTGCCCCTCGGCCAACACCCGATGGTCCATCGCATAGTCCCCATACTTCCGCCCGATCGCATCCGCCGCGAACATCATCGTGATCGGGATGCACAAGAGCCGATCCACGGGCGTGCCCGCGATCAGTGCGTTCAATCGTTCCCTGGCATTCATCGCAAACCTCCAAACTAGTTTTCATCGCCCGGGCGTGCGCGGTCGCGCGCCGTGACCTCACCCGCCCACCAGATCCCGACCGATTTCCCAAACGTTACCCGCGCCCAATATCACGATCAAATCCCCCTCCCGCGATTCCTTCCGCAGATGCCGCGCGATGTCCGCGAATGACGGAATGTGGTACGCGATCCGGCCACGCCGCGAAATCCGGGACAGACTGAAGGGGACGTAGCTCTTCATACCGGGACAGACTGAAGGGGACGTAGCTCTTCATACCGTTTCGTCTCT
>JBBSAF010000345.1:0-3117 GCA_038252525.1 Tepidisphaerales bacterium | reverse complement strand
GCAGCGAGCGAGGCTCGGCGTCCTTCACGTGGTCCGGAATCGATCGAGCGGCGGTCGTGGGGGGGGGGCGGCCCGCCCCGCCGCGCCCGAGAGCGCGACGAGAAAGAAGCGCGCGGCCGCACCCACACGCCCGCTCACAAAGAGACAAAGGGAACAAAGGTTGCAAAGAGGATGAGAGCGAGATGGCGAGTGTTTTTCGATCGTCGCATGAAAGGCTCGCCATGAAACTGCGATATGATCCCGAGGCGGATGCGGCGTACCTGAAACTCGATGATGCGCCCGTGGTGGAATCGGAGGAGGTTCGGCCTGGGGTGGTGTTGGATTTCGACGGGCGCGATCGGGTGGTGGGAATTGAAATCCTGAACGTGAGGCGAACGTTTCCCACGGCGGAGATCGTGGCATCGGGCATGGCGTCGGGAGAGTAGGAGGGGCGGGGGGTAGGCGGTAGGCGGAAGGCCGGGGTCAAAGAGGGCAAAGGTTGCAAAGGTTGCAAAGAAGAGGGGAGCGGGGATGGTGCGGCGGTGGGGGGCTGGGGATGGAGCGAAACTTGTTGCGTCGCTGTTTTGATCGGGGCTTTGTTTCTTTGTTTCTTTGTTTCCTTTGCGATCTTTGACCGTCGGGATCGTGCGGGTTACGTCCCTGTTTTCGTCGCCGATGCGAGAGGCCAGGCATGTTCGACTGGGTTGAGCGGCTTTATCCGATCTCGCGGTCGATCACGGGGGAGGGGGTGCGGGCGTCGCTGTCGATGCTGCGCGAAATCATTCCGTTGGACATCCATGAGGTTCCCACCGGCGCCACTGTGCTCGATTGGGTGGTGCCGCGCGAATGGAACCTGCGTCGGGCAAGGCTCGTCGGGCCGGACGGCACCGTCATTTGCGACACCGATCGGTCGAATCTCGAAGTGGTGCAATACAGCATCCCGATCCAAACGAAGATGACCTTGGCGGAATTGCGGCCGCATTTGCACTCGATGCCGGATCGGCCGGATTGGATTCCGTATCGCACCAGCTATTACAACGAAACGTGGGGGTTTTGTCTGGCCGACCGGGTGGCGCGGTCGCTGGCGGAGGGGGAATATCGGGTGGACATCGACGCGACGCTGGCGGAGGGGTCGATGACGTATGGGGAGTATGTCGTTGGTGGGGAAAGCGAGCGCGAGGTGCTCATCAGCGCCCACATCTGCCATCCCTCGCTGGCCAACGACAATCTCTCGGGGGTGGTGGTGGCGGCGCATCTGGCGCGGTGGATTTCGGAGCATCCGCGGCGGTATTCGTATCGCTTCGTGTTCGCGCCGGCGACGATCGGGGCGATCATGTGGCTGGCGCTAAACCGGGAAAACGTCGGCCGGATCGCCCACGGGCTGATCCTGAGCTGCGTCGGCGACGGCGGGGCGTTCAATTACAAACAGCCGCGGCGGGGGGGCGCCGACATCGACCGGGCGGTGGCGGTGGCGATGAGGGATGCGAAAGTGGAACATGCCATCAAACCGTTTTCGCCGTGGGGATACGATGAGCGGCAATACGGCTCGCCGGGGTTCGATTTGCCGGTGGGATGTTTCATGCGCACGCCCAATGGGTGCTACCCGGAGTACCACACGTCGGCCGACAACCTCGACCTGGTGCGCCCGGAGCATTTGGAAAAGTCGCTGGCGATCCTGAAGGACGTGGTGGGGATTCTGGAGGCGGACCGGCGGTATGTGAACCAAAGCCCCCATGGCGAGCCGCAGTTGGGCCGTCGGGGGCTTTACACGGCGATGGGGGGGTACGCCAACGCGGCCGAGGGGCAGTTGGCGATGCTGTGGATGCTGAACCAGTCGGATGGGTCGATGTCGATGTTGGCGATCGCGGAGAAAAGCGGGTTGCCGTTCGCGGCGTTGTCGGCGGCGGCGGGGGCGCTGGAGCGGGCGGGACTTTTATCGGTGGCGGCGGCGGAATGAACGGGTCGTCGCAGGGCAATCCGGGGAGGGCGCCGGTGGATGGGGCGGCGCCGTCGGGGCAGTCTGGGGCGGTTCCGTCGGGGCATGTTGGGGCGCCCTCGGCGCAGTCGGAGGCGGATCGGGCGGGGCATTCGGGGGCCCCGTCGGGGCAGTCGGATGCGGTTCCGTCGGGGCATTGGGGGGCGGATCCGGGGACGGCGGCGATGAGTCCGGGAATGGCGCCGGTCGGGGCGGTGATTTCGCCGCGGACGGGGGCGGCGATGCTGGCGCTGGCGACGTTTTTCTGGGGCACGACGTTCATGGTGGTGCAGAAGGCGGTGGCGACGTTCCCGCCGTCGGCCATCACGCTGGGACGATTCGCGGTGGGGTCGCTGGCCTTGGCGCCGTTTTTCCGACGGGATTGGCGGCTGTGGCGCGACGGGGCGGAGTTGTCGCTGTGGCTGTTCGCGGGATACGCCACGCAGGCGATCGGGCTGCAATACACCACCACCAGCCGCTCGGCGTTCATCACGGCGTTGAACGTCATTTTCGTGCCGCTGATGGGACTGCTCATCGGCAGGGGGGTCAAGCCCATCGTCTGGTGGTGCGCGGTCGGGGCGGTGGTGGGGACGGCGCTGCTCAGTTACGACGGCGGGGCGCCGAACGGGGGGGACCTGTGGACTCTGGGCACGGCCATCACCTACGGGGCGTATATCGTGCGCATGGAGAGGTTGGCGCCGAAATATCCGGCGTTGGCGTTCTCGTTGGCGCAGCTGGTCGGGGTGACGGTTTTGTCGGCGATCTGGGTTGGATGGGAGCGCCCGGCGGTGGGGGGGGTTCCGTGGTACAGCATCATCTACTTGGGATTGATGGCGACGGCCTTGACGACGTGGCTGGGGGCGGTGGGTCAGAAGGTGGTGAGCGGCGCGAGGGTGGCGGTGATCTATACGACCGAGCCGGTGTGGGCGATGGTGTTCGCATTCGTCATCCTGGGCGAGATGTTGGGGGCGCGGGGATTGGCCGGAGCGGGATTGATCGTCGTCAGCGCGATCGTGGCGGGGCGGAGCAGTTGATGGTTTGCAGTTGGCAGTTTGCAGAAGAGAAGGAGGCGGAAGGAGGGTAGGCGGAGCGAATCGGAGGGCAGGGCGGGGGTTCGCAGCTTACAACTTACAACTTTTATCACGATGGCGGGCGGTAGGGGG
>JBBSAF010000344.1:0-3117 GCA_038252525.1 Tepidisphaerales bacterium | reverse complement strand
GCGATTACATTTCCACCCCGGACATCGACGCCCGTCTGACGGGGGCGCTGCGCAACTGGGAGGCCGTCGTCCGCGAGTGGTCGATGCGATGGGGTTCGGCCGTCTCCGGCTGGTGGATCGACGGCTGCTACTATGCCGACCGGCTGTATCGCCACGCCGACGCGCCCAACTTCCGCTCGTTCGCCGAGGCACTCAAGGCCGGGAATCCCGATTCGGTCGTGGCGTTCAACTCCGGCTGTTCCATGGAGATTCGCCAAACCGCGTCCGAGGAGGATTATTCCGCCGGCGAGACCGACGATTTGGTCACCGGCAACCGCACCCGACCCATGGGCAAGAACCTGGAGGGCCGGCAGTTGCACATCCTGACCTACTTGGCCGATTGGTGGGGCGCCGGCGAGCCGCGCTATCCCGACCTCCTGGCCGCCGGCTACACGCGATATGTCGCGGATCAAGCCGGCGCCGTGACCTGGGACATTCCAGTCTCGTCCGACGGCGGGATCAACGACCCGTTCCTGCGGCAGCTCTCCGCCATCGCCGCCGCCGTCCGATGATTGTCGCGGTTTGCCCCCGAAAATGGGCCGTATCCGGCTCGAACGGATGACCTCCTCCTTGTAAGGGAGGCGCTCTGGCCAACTGAGCTAACGGCCCGTCGGGGGGTACTATGACCGAGGCGCGGACGGTCGGCAAGGTCTCGGCGACGCCAACATCTCACAGCCCGAGGATCGAACGGACATACGGGTTGGTTTGGCGCTCATGGTCGAGCGTCGAAGGCTCGCCGTGGCCGGGCAATAGGCGGGTGTGGCCGGGCAACGCCATGATTCGACGGATCGAATCGGCCAGCACCGCCGCGTCCCCGCCGGGCAGGTCGGTGCGGCCGATGGCGCCCATGAGGATCAAATCGCCGCCGACCAGCAGATCGTGGTCGGGGAAATGATACGCCACATGCCCCGGCGAATGGCCGGGCGTGTGCAGGACCCGGACGGGGATCGGGCCGAGCCGCAAGTCGTCCCCGTCGGCCACATATTCATCGGCCTTTCGCGGCGGGATGGCGAAGGGCAAACGGAAGGGAATCCGTTCGGGATGTTCGAGCATCACCTCGTCCAGATCGTGCATCAGCACCTTCGCCGACGGGAATCGGCCCGTGACCGCCGCGTGATCGGCCACATGGTCGAAATGTCCATGGGTGAGCCACAGCCCCGCGATCTCCCAGCCGCGCTTCTCGGCCTCGTCGAGCAGCGGCCCGATGGTATGGTCGGGGGCGTCGAAAACAACCGCCTGTTTCGATTCCTCATCGACGATCAGATACGAATGGGTCTCGGCGATCCCGCCTCGTTTGCTCAGCACGCGCATGGGCGGATCATACCGCGACCCCTCGCCATCGGCGAACGCGGGGGGCGGGGCGATCGCGCGACGACGATCACGCCGCGACAGGGGGCGGGGCGATCGCGCGACGACGATCACGCAGCGACAGGAGGCGGGGCGATCGCGCCATCCGTTCACGCGCAACGACCGTCGGCGGCCGGACGGCTTGCGACCGGGCATGCGCCCGTGTTCACGCCAGCGACTTCAGGAACGCCTCGATGCGGTCGAGGCCCTTGTCGATGTTTTCCATGCTCGTGGCGAAACTGAGCCGCACATGCGTATCGAAGCCCGAATCATTGCCCGGCACCACGGCCACATGGTTTTGTTCCAACAAAGCCGCTGCGAAGCTCACCGCGTCGGTGATTTTCTTGTCGCCGGCGCTTTTGCCGAAGTGGCTGCCGATGTTGGGGAAGCAGTAAAACGCCCCCTGCGGACGCACGCAGGTCACGCCGGGCAGTTTGTTGAGGCGATCCCACATGTGCCGCCCGCGCTTCTCGAATTGCACGCGCATCGCCTCGACCGCCTCGGCTCCGCGGGGGTCGGTCAACGCCGCCACGCCCGCCGGTTGGATGAAGCTGGTCACATGGCTGGTCATCTGGCTCTGGAGCTTGTTGATCGCGTCGATCGCGGCTTTCGGCCCGCCGATATATCCCAGCCGCCAGCCGGTCATGGCGAAGCTCTTGGAATGGCAGTTGAACGTCAGTGTCCGATCCATCAAATCCGGGTGCAGCGTGGCGAATGACACGAACTTCAGCCCGTCGAACACCAGCTTCTCGTAAATCTCATCGGAGAAGACCACGACGTTCGGATGCCTGGCGATCTCGTCCGCCAAGCCCTTGAGCTCCTCGGGGGTATAGGCGTGCCCCGCCGGGTTGCTGGGGCTGTTTATCAGGAACACCTTGGTTTTCGGTGTGATCGCGGCCCGCAACTGTTCGGGGGTGATCTTGAACCCGTTGGATTCGGCGCCGACCACGAACCGCGGCGTCCCGCCGGCCAGCTTCACCTGCTCGGGATAGCTCACCCAATACGGCGCGGGGATGAGCACCTCGTCGCCGGGATTCAGCACCGCCTGGAACGCCATGTAGAGGCAATGCTTGCCGCCGGCGCCGGTGGTGATGTTCTCGGGCTTGTACGCAAGACCGTTCTCGCGGTTGAACTTCCCGGCGATCGCCTGCTTGAGCTCGATGACGCAGGGGGTCGGGGTATACTTGGTCATCCCCTTGTCCAACGCCGCCTTGGCCGCTTCCTTGATGAACGCCGGCGTGTCGAAGTCCGGCTCCCCGGCGCCGAAACCCACCACGTCCACGCCGGCCTTTTTCAGCGCGTTGGCCTTGGCGCTGACGGCGAGGGTGATCGATTCGCTGATGAGATTCATCCGGTCGGCGAGCGCGAACATGTCGGCCTCTTTCGGTGTGTGACAGCCCCAATGCCGCGAACCGCCGCGGCGAACGGCGAAAACCGTATGCGACCGGCCGTTGCCTTGCAAGTCGCCGACGATGCGGTCGCGGATGATTCGACGCTCCATGCCGACGGTCCAGTCGCCGATGACCCATCGCCGACGACCCATCGCCAGCGCTCCAGTCGCCGACGCTCCATTCCGACGCTCCAGTCGCCGATGACCCATCGCCGACGCTCCATTCCGACGCTCCAGTCGCCGATGACCCATCGCCGACGACCCATCGCCGAGACTCCCTCGCCGACGCTCCCCTTCGCCGTGGCTTCATGGCGGCCGGAGCTCCATGCCACCGGGCGATC
>JBBSAF010000343.1:0-3137 GCA_038252525.1 Tepidisphaerales bacterium | reverse complement strand
GCCTGGCCACCTTTCGCGACACCGCCGACGCGGACCTCACCGACCCCGACAACCACGCCCCCTTCCGACGGCGAATCAGCTTCTGGGAACAGTCCAACCAATTCCTCCAGTCGCCCCGCTTTTGGCAAGATGGACAAGGCAAAAGCCGCTATCCCACCGCGCTGCTTTTTTTCCAACATGCCATGCCCGGCTTTCGCGGCCCACTTCGCCCGGCCGCCGACATCGTGTTGACCCCCAAGCCCGACCACGGACCCGATGGCAAATTGACGAGCCTTTGTTGGTCCCATCCCGCCGACTTGGTGCCCCAACTGTTCGCCGAACTCGGCCCGTTCCCGCTGATGAACTATTGGGGACCGATGGCCGCCATCCCCTCCAGCCGCTGGATCGCCTCCGCCGCCGCCAAGGTCTGGCGCGATCGCACGCCACAACTGCAGCTCACCTACGTTCCCCACTTGGATTACGATCTCCAGCGATTCGGCCCGGATTCCCCCCAAGCCTTCGCGGCGGTACAGGCCGTCGCCGAAGCCCTCGACCCGCTGATCGAAGCGGTGTTGGCCGACGGCGGACGGCTGGTGGTCCTCAGCGAATACGCCATCGAATCCGTGGACCATTCGATCCCGATCAACCAGTGGCTGGCGGCGGCCGGTTTGCTCAGGACCACGGAACTGGAAGGCGATGGCTGGCTCGACCTCGATCGCTCCGAGGCGGTCACCATGGTCGATCACCAAATCGCCCATCTTTACGCCAAGACCCCCGCCGGTTTGGCCGCGGCGCGCGAGATCCTCAACCAGCACCACATCGAGACCCTCGACCGTACGGACCAGGAATCGGCGGGCATCAATCACCCGCGGAGCGGCGACCTGATCGCCATCGCCCCCGCCGGCGGCTGGTTCGACTATCGCTGGTGGCGCGACGATGCCCACACCCCGCGCTTCGCCCGCACCGTGGACATCCACCGCAAGCCCGGCTACGACCCGCTCGAGCTGTTTTTCGATCCCGCCGCCCGCGCCATCCGACAGGATGCCACCCTGGTCCGCGGTTCCCATGGCCGGTGCGTCGCCGACTCCGCGGTCTTCATCTCCGATTCGTCGGCCAAGCCGATCCACGCCACCGAGGTCGCCGCCGCGATCGAACGATTGATGGCGTGAGCGTCCGCGGTCCGACTTCAACGAGCGCGGCCGAACCGGGGTCCGTGGCAAGGCCGCGCATTCGCCACCGATTTCGTCTACCCCCCACCGCCCACCGCCTACCGCCTACTCCCTTCCGCATTCCGCATTCCGCCTTCCGCCTTCCGCCTACCGCCTTCCGCCTACTGATGCGTGTGCGAGTTTTCACATTCATAAAAGCGAGACTCCGCCGCCGGACCGCGCCTTGGGCGACGCCCGGCCGCTGTGGCGGATCGCCTCGTTCCCGCTCCGGGTCCGCCAGTTATAGCCGGCGCCATCCACAAGCCGTTCCGCGGACTCGGCGCCGATTGCGGGGGCGGGGCGGAGTCCCATAAGAAGGGACGGAGCAATGTTCCGCGAATCGGTGGAGGCGGGGGCGGAGGGGGGCATGGTGTTGAAGTCTGCCGAATACGCGGTTTGGCTGGGATGGTTGGGGGTTTGGGGAAGGATTTTTTCTGGAATTGCACCGATTGATCCTCTTCCTGGATTAACAGGCTTATCCAAAGCGCCGTTGTTGGGAGTGTATGAACAATACTCCCAAACATCTTCGTCGGGCGCTGTTGGAAGGATTGGAGTCGAGGACGCTGTTCTCGGGCGTGTCGTATCTAAACGGCACCTTGACGTTGACGGCCGACGGGCCGGGTGTGAACACCATCAAGGTGGCGTTGAGCAGCGACGGCAAGAGCGTGTTCGCGGTGAGCAACAATTCCGCGCGGTCGGTGCTGTTGCGACGGGTGTCGCACATCAACATCGTCGGAAGCGACAGCAACGACCTGATCGTGGTCGATCCCCGGCTGAAGATGGGGGTCTTGATCGAGTCGGGGGTCGGCGATGACACGATCCGCGGCGGCGGCGGCAACGACACGATCGTGGCCGAGGGGGGCGACGACCTGATCGACGGTCGCGGGGGCGACGACCAGATCACCAGCGGACAGTTGTCCGGCGAACCGTCGACCGCGACGGTGGATCCGACGACGACCGGCACGACCACGCAGACCACGCCAACCACGCCCGTCACCCCGACGGCGCCGGTGACGCCGGTGACGCCGGTCGTGCAGACGCCGACGATCCCGGTGGTGACGCTGCCTGCGACGCCGGTGGTCACCCTTCCGACGACGCCGGTGGCGAACGATGCCAATGCGCCGGTGGCGGCCATCACCCGGCTGGCCGGGCCGAACATGGTGGGGATGGCGGTGCATGTGCAGGGGTTGGAGAGCGTGCTGAAAAGCGGCGATGCCCTGTCGAACAGCTACCAATGGGATTTCGGGGACGCCGGGGCGGAATACAACCAGTTGACGGGATGGAACGCGGCCCACGTCTACGACAAGGCCGGGACGTACAGCATCACATTGACGGTGACGGATTCGGCCGGTCGGGCGGGCAAGACGACGTTGAATGTGACGATCGCGGCCGACAGCCGGTATGCGATTTACGTCGACCGCAACGGCAGCGACGCCAATGACGGCCTCAGCGCCGGCAAGGCGGTCAAGACGCTCTCGCGGGCGATGCAACTCCTCGGGGACAACACCGAGATCCTGCTGCACCGCGGCCAGACGTGGAACCTGGACACGGGGGTGTGGGTGGCGTCCAGCAACGTGGTGTTCGACGCCTACGGGGCGGGCGACAACCCGGTGCTGCGGTGGACGAACCCCAACTACGGGGTGATGTTCACGACGGACAACTCGGCCAACGGGATCACCTTCCGGCACTTGACGTTCGATTCGATGCGGACGGGCGACACCGACTCGGCGAACATGGTGCAGGCGATCGGCGCCGGCGGGACGAACGTGACGGTGCGCGACAGCTTTTTCCTGAACGTCGGGTACGGGATCAACGCCAACCGCGTGGTGCACGGGCTATTGGCGCAGGACAACTCCGCGCCGCTGGCGACGGGGTTGCGCGAGTATTTCACATGGTTCTCGGGGACCGACGGGGTGTTCCTGGGGAACGTGGTGGCCAACTCGACGCGGC
>JBBSAF010000342.1:0-3141 GCA_038252525.1 Tepidisphaerales bacterium | reverse complement strand
GCCGAGATGTGTATATACTGCTCGCTGGCCATATTGAGACAATTCGCTTGGGTAAACACGCGATGCGACGCATGTTCCGAGCCATTGCAAATGTCTCATGGAAGGCCGCGAGCAGTATATACACAAGTCCGCCTCGCGTCCTAAACTTCGCTGTTGGCAAGAGATATGTAGCATAGCCGCCCTCGGCTGTGTCTTCCGTTGGCACGCCAGCCTCCATTCACTCAGCCGGGGCGGCTGAGCTACATGAAGCGGCGGGGACAAAGACTGACTTGTGTATAACAACGAGGGTGTCGTCCCCCGCGCCGGGCGATCCCGGCGCCGGCGTCACTGTCCATGCACCCCGTGCATAAATCGGCGCATCGCGTCGGTGACGGCCTCGGGTTGCTCCAAGGGCGACAAATGCCCCGCGTCGTCGATGATCTCCAACTGGCTGCCGGGGATGGCGTCGGCCATGGATCGGGCGACCTGCGGGCCGGTCGTCGGATCGTGTTGCCCGCAGAGGATGAGCGCGGGGCAGGCGATCGAGGGCAACAGGTCGGTCGCGTCGGCCCGGTCGCGCATGGCGATCGCGGCGCGGGCGATGGTCTCCGGCGGGCAGGACTCCATCAATTGTCGCATTCTTGCGTACACTTCGGGGCGATTTTCGGCCGCGCCCGGCGCCAGCATCCGCGGCGCCATCTGGTCGGCGACCCAGCCGGCGCCCTTGGCGATGACCGTTTCGGCCAACGTCCCCCGCGACAACTTGGCGTCGGTCGAATCGGCGGCGGCCTTGGTGTCCACCAGGATCAGTCCGGCCAGATCGGCGGGATATTTCCGCGCGGAGACCAGCGCGATGTACCCCCCCATCGACAGCCCGCCGAGGACGAAGGGCGAAATATCGAGTTCTTGCCCCAAGCCGTGGATGTCGTCGGCCAACGTCTCCAGCGTGAACGTCCCGGACGTCGGCGATTGTCCGAAACCCCGCAAATCCGGGGCGATCACGCGATATCGCTCCGACAGCCCGTCGATCTGGGCGTCCCAGATGCGGCTGTCGAGGGGGAATCCGTGGATCAACACCAACGCCGGTCCGTTTCCGCGGTCCTGGTAGTGGATTTCGACGCCATTGACGGTTTTATTGGGCATGGGAAAACCTTTTCGGGGGATTGCACCGTGAGCTTCCCCACCCATACCCGCATTCCGCCGGCGCCGTCAATTATCAAACCCCGGCGTCGCTGATCGCACGGGCGCATCGGGCCGATGCAAGGATGGGCCCATCCCACGCGACCCCGCCGACTGGCCACCGGCATTTGCCCTCCGGTCACTGACAACCGGCAACTGGAAACTGACAACTGACCAGTGACAACTGCCCCAAAAGGCCGCCCGCGTTGAACCCGATGCACCAAGCCCTACAATCGTCGCGCCGCGATGAACGATCCGCGGACACCGCCATGGCCGAACAGACCCCCGACAGCCTCAAACTGACCGACTTCATGGACCTGCCGACGTTGCAGGAGATCCAAGACAGCTTCGCGGCCATCGCCAACGTCAACGCCACCATCACCGACGCCGACGGCCGGCTCCTCACCCAACCGACTCCCACGCGGGAGTTTTTGCGGAAACAGCGCGCGTTGGCCGACGAGGAGGAGAACCACGACGGTCCGACCCGCGACGGACAGGAGTTCGTCGCCCCCATCACCGTCGGCAACCAACGACTCGGCACCATCCGCATGAGCGGCTCGGGCAAGCCCGCGGTCATCGAGGATGAGAAGCTCGCCGATCTCGCCACCAAAGTCGGCATCGACCCCAAACAGGCCCGCGCCTTGGCGTCGCAGCTTCTCAAGACGCGTTCGGCGCGACCGGCCGCCATCCAATTTCTGTTCCTGCTGGCCAATGCCATCGCCCGGCTGTGCTACCAGGAATACCAGCTTCGCCAGCGCGTCAACGAGCTGACGGCGGTCTACAACCTCACCATGATGCTGGCCGACGCCCGCGACCTGCCCAAGGTGCTTCAGCGCACCGTCGAGATGGTGTCCGAGGTCATGCAGACCAAGGCCGCCTCCATCCGCCTGATCGACCAGGAGAACGACGAGCTGGTGATCCGCGCCGTCCACAACCTCTCGCCGGAATATCTCAACAAGGGACGGGTGCGGCTGAGCAAGGCGTTGATCGAGATCGAGGCCCTCTCCACCCGCGGTTACGAGTACGTGCGGAACATGGCCATCGACGAGCGCGTCCAATACCCCCAGGAGTCGGCCCGGGAGGGGATCGTGTCGATGCTTTCGGTGGGGATGCGCTATAAGGGCAAGGCCATCGGCGTGCTGCGGGTCTACACCGCGGTCGAGACCACGTTCAGCGAGCTTAGGATCGACCTGCTGAAGGCGATCGCCGCCCAGGCCGCCGCCGCCATCGAGAACACCCGGCTGCTGGCCGAGTCGATTCAGGCCGAGGCCCTGGAGAAACAGGTCCGCATGGCCGCCGATGTGCAGCAGCGGATGGTTCCCCAGCAGCCGCCGCGGATGCCGGGCGTGGATCTGGCCAGCGCGTATGTTCCGTGCTACGAGCTCGGCGGCGACTTTTTCGACTTCATCCCCCTGCCCGGCGACAACCTCGGGCTGGCGATGGCGGATGTCGCCGGCAAGGGCGTCCCGGCGTCGCTCATCATGGCGTCGGTGCGGGCGTTTTTGCGGGCGCAGGCCGACAACGTCTACTACGTCTACGAGATCGTCCGGCGGATCAACCTCATGCTCTGCCGCGACACCAAGCCCAGCGAGTTCGTCACGCTCTTCTACGGCGTGCTCGACCTGAAGACCCGGCGATTCACCTATTGCAACGCCGGGCATCCGCCGGCCATGGTCCTGCGTCGCGGCGAGGTCATCGAGCTGCGCAGCGACAACATGGTCCTCGGCGTCGATCCCGACGAGAACTACATCCAGAACATCGTGGACCTCGAAAGCGGCGACCAACTGCTGCTCTACACCGACGGACTGGCCGACGCGATGAACTTCGCCCAGGAGACCTTCGGGCGCCAGCGCATCATCGACGCCTTCAGCAAGGGCGGCGCGACGGCGGAAATCGTCGCCCAAAACATTTTATGGGAAATGCGCCGCTTCGTCGGCCTGACGCGCCGGGTGGACGACGTGACCATGCTGGTGGCGAGAATGG
>JBBSAF010000341.1:0-3154 GCA_038252525.1 Tepidisphaerales bacterium | reverse complement strand
CGGCCGATCCGATCAGGTCGGCCTCGGCACCGATCTCGACGGCGGATTTGGCCGCGACAACATCCCCGTGGAAATCCAAACCGCCGCCGATCTTCCCCGACTCGCCGATGCGCTGCGCACCGCCGGCCACGGCGACGAAGCCATTCGCGGCTTTATGGGTGAAAACTGGCTGCGCTATTTCCGCGCACATCTTCCCGCCACCTGATTCACCGACCGCAAAGCCGAATTTCCCCGGCCTATCACCTGAACCGATGCAATCTGAAATCGGAGGTTTGAAATCACTATTCCGAAATCCGAGATCGAAAACTGAGAACTGCAATCCAAGATCCGAGATTTGAAATCTGAAATGCGAAATCCCAAATCCGAAATCTGTAATTTTGGATCCGCACTCCTCCCCCCAACGTCCAAGCGGCGATTTCCCGCATCCCTCAAGCCGCCGACTTCTTCGCGCCCGTCCCCTTGCGAATTGCCTTCTGCGTATAAAGCCGCTTGTCCGCCTCCGCCAGCAGCATCTCCGCGTCCAGATTCTTCACCGACGCCTGACTTGAAAGCGTGACAATGCCGATCGAAAGCCCCGGCTTTTTGTCCACGTGCAGCGTCGTCGCCAGCGCATCCACCAGTGACACCAGTCGATCCGTCAACCTCTGACCCGCCTCGAGCGTCGCATCCGGCATGACAATCACAAACTCATCGCCGCCGCAACGAAACCCAAGATCCTTGTCGCGAACGCTCGAACGAATGAGCTGCCCGATCGACCGCAACAGCTCATCCCCGGCCGGATGCCCCAGTGTGTCGTTGAGATGCTTGAAATGATCCAGATCGATCGCCAGCACGCAAAGATCCAGATTTGACGCCCGCGCACGATCCAAAAGCGCCTGCAGCGAAGCGCCCAGCACCCGCCGATTGTGCAACCCCGTCAGCGGATCGCGAATCGCCTGCTCGCGCAGCGATCCCAGCTTGCGCTCCAACGCATCCGTCCGCCGCGCAACCCGCTGGCCCATCTCATCCGAAAGCCGCGCGGCCTCGTATTTCTGTTCTCTCAGCTCCCGAAGAATCTCTGCGATCGGCTCGAGCAGCGGCCCAAGCCCGCCGGCCGGCAATGTCATCAGCTCCTCGACGCTCGCCACCCCGCTTTGCAGCTCCCGCAGTTTTTGTGCAAGCCGCCGCGCAGGCATCCGCCAGTGTTCCCGCAAATGCACCAGCCCGCCGATGAATGCCAGAAAAGCCGCGGCCGCGACCAGCGCCACAACCGAAACCTGTACCGCCACCGCCCCCGACGATCGCGCCATCAGCACCCGCGCCCCCAACACCGCCACGGCAAACAACACTGGTGCCGCCAGCGCGATACCAATCGTCCCCCATCGCACCGCCCCCGGCATAATTCTCCAACCCCCACGCGCCCGCGCAACCGCACTCGATACCCGTCCAATCCCACCCACCACCGGCACATCGTCACATGCAGGCGCAGCCCCACCCAGCGCCGTCGCACCCCCACGCCCGGCCGGCGCATCCGCCGCAGCAACTTCCGCGCGCGCAATTTCCACGTTTGCCATCCCCTCCATCATCGGGCTATACGGCACCCCAGTTGCGGAATAAATGAAAAAAGCCGCAATCCACCCAACGCCGGGTTCCAATACAATCATCACACTGGCCCAGCGCCATTCCGCGGCGCACGGAAATCTCCGGTGGGTTGGGCACGTCTGCCCGACATCGGCAGAAGGCCGATCCAGCGACATTTGATACCTCCCCAGCCTCCGTCCCTGCCTCGCCTGCCGACATCGCCCAACTGCCCCGCTGGACTTGATTCAGCGTATTTTCCCTTCCGCCTGTCAACCCACTCCCCGCCTGCTATAATCCGCCCCACTCGCTTCCCACACCCCGAGTTTCTCACCAAGGTTCCCGCCATGATGCCACACCTTGCCAACACACTGCGACATTCTCGATTCGCTCTGGCGATGCTCACGCTTGCCATCGCTGCCGACAGCCCCGCGCAAGGCGCCACGCTCGACCTCAGCCCCGCCACCCAACCCGTCGCCACCACCCAGCCGGAACGCTTCGCCTCCAAAGCCTCTGGCGTCGCGTTCGATCCCCCGGCCGGGCTTGTGCAGTTGCCCAAGAGCGGCGCCGTCGAAAATGTCGCCCACTTTCGCGACGACAAAAACTTTCGCGAATTGATCGTCACCCGCCTCAGCAGCCGCGAGCCATTGCACTGGACCACCCCCGACGATCCCAAAACCAAGGACGTCAACGAAAACGACAAGGGCATCATTCGCTCGCAGGTCCTCCAGCTTTCCGGCCGGCCCCTCAGCGGCACGGTGGTCCGCGAGGATGTCATTAAATCCGGCCGCGACGGCAACACACAGGTCGCCATGCTCGCCGCCCGCTTCAATCAGGGCCCGCGCCCCTTTCTCAAACAGCGTGCAATCGTGAGGGCTCACGATCAGCTTTTCTACCTTTTCGACTACACCACCGCCCGCACTGAAAACGTTCCGAAGGATGAGGTGGACCCCTCCGAAAAGGCCGCCGTCGATGCTTTTCGAAAAATAATCGACACCGTCGAAGTCGATCCCGACGCCGTCACCCGCAACTCCCGCGACGCCGAAGAACGTCTCTTCCGCACCCGCGCCCTGCTCGTCAACGTCACCGAAAAGAACATCGCACCGCTTCTGATCCCGGAACAATGCTATTTGTTCTTCAAGGATGGCAAACCCATCGGCTATTCCTTCATCACCGAAGAATTCGGCATGCGCGACGGCCAGAACGGACTCGTCGTCTCCATTCGTTCATTCAGCCGCTCGAACACCGACAACGGCGCAACCGAAACCCGATCCGCCACCGAAAATTTCTGCATGCTCGATCGCAGCTTCGAAACATGGATCAACGTCGTGCTCGTTCAGGATGATGCCAAAAAAGGCGCCGGCCCGCAGCGCGACACCATGCGCGAATTTGGCGTCATGTCGCACGAACAAAAGCGCATCTTCGATCAGGTGGACGGGTCCGCCGACATCAACGACGACAAAAACCCGCCCGTGCGCATTGTCGATAATTACAAGCTGAACGTCACCACCCTCACCAAGAATTCGACAAGCCCACAGGTTGAACGCCTGCTCCCGCCGTTCTATGCCCCCAACGCGCTCTCCCACGTCCTGCCGCG